>DOHN01000188.1:56795-62794 GCA_003535195.1 Ruminiclostridium sp. | reverse complement strand
TTACATCATGCCGCCCATACCGCCCATGCCGGCGCCCATAGCAGCTGCTGCAGGATCGGGTTTTTCAGGCTTATCAGCTACAAGGCTTTCGGTGGTAAGTACCATGGCAGCCACTGAAGCCGCATTCTGCAGTGCAGAACGGGCAACCTTTGCAGGATCTACAATACCGCCTTCGATCATGTTGACGTATTTTTCACCGTAGACATCATAACCGGTTCCTGCTTCACTGTTGATGACCTTATCCAGAATCACGGATCCCTCCAGGCCGGCGTTTGCAGCGATTTGTCTCAGAGGCTCTTCAAGAGCTCTGACAATAATCTGAGCACCGGTCTTCTCGTCTCCGGAAAGGCTCTTCACAAGTTCTTTAACCTTGGGAATAGCATTGATAAAAGCAGTCCCGCCGCCAGATACAATGCCTTCCTCAACAGCAGCGCGGGTTGCGGCAAGAGCATCTTCGATGCGGAGCTTCTTCTCTTTCATTTCGGTCTCGGTTGCGGCACCTACCTGAATGACTGCTACGCCGCCGGAAAGCTTGGCAAGTCTTTCCTGAAGTTTTTCTCTATCGAAGTCAGAGGTTGTTTCTTCGATTTGAGCCTTAATAGAGGAGATTCTGTCGCGGATTTGCTTACTTTCACCGCGGCCATTGACAATAATGGTATTTTCTTTTTGAACGATGATCTTCTCTGCACGGCCCAGCTGTGAAATTTCGGTTTCTTTGAGATCAAGACCAAGCTCCTCGGTAATGACCTGACCCCCGGTAAGAATAGCTATATCCTGAAGCATGGCCTTTCTTCTGTCACCAAAGCCCGGGGCTTTAACTGCGACACAAGTAAAGGTTCCGCGGAGTTTATTGACAATCAGAGTAGCAAGGGCTTCGCCTTCAACGTCCTCGGCAATGATAACAAGCTTCTTGCCCTGCTGAACAATCTGCTCAAGAATAGGAAGGACTTCCTGAATATTTGAGATTTTCTTGTCTGTAATCAAGATATAAGGATCATCAAGAACAGCTTCCATCTTTTCGGTATCGGTTACCATATAGCCTGAAACATATCCGCGGTCGAACTGCATACCTTCGACAACGTCCAGGCTGGTACCCATGGTCTTGGACTCTTCAACGGTAATAACACCGTCGTTGGTCACCTTTTCCATAGCGTCGGCGATAAGTGTTCCTATTTCTTCGTCATTGGCTGAAACAGAAGCTACACGGGCAATATCTTCCTTCCCTTTAACCTTCTGTGAAATTTCTTTGATGCCTTTAACAGCAACATCAACAGCTTTTTGAATACCCTTTTTCAGAATCATGGGATTAGCGCCTGCTGCCACATTCTTAAGGCCTTCGCGAATAATGGCCTGTGCCAGTAAGGTGGCGGTGGTTGTTCCGTCGCCAGCTACATCATTGGTTTTGGTTGCCACTTCTTTGACAAGCTGAGCGCCCATATTTTCAAACGCATCTTCCAGCTCTATTTCCTTAGCGATGGTAACACCGTCATTCGTAATAAGGGGAGAACCAAATTTCTTATCCAGTACAACATTTCTTCCCTTGGGGCCTAATGTAATTTTCACGGTATCTGCAAGTTTGTTAACGCCAATTTCCAGAGCTTTTCTTGCGTCTTCACCGAATTTAATATCCTTTGCCATGTTCAAATTCCCTCCTATTACTCTACTATCGCAAGGATATCCCCTTGCTTAACAATGGTGTACTCAGCGCCGTCCAATTTCACTTCGGTACCTGCGTACTTGCTGATAAGCACCTTGTCTCCGACTTTTACTTCCATTTTCACTTCATCGGTGCCAGGTCCGGCTGCCATTACTTCGGCAACCTGGGGCTTTTCTTTTGCCGAACCGGGAAGCACGATGCCACTCTTGGTTGTCTCTTCAGCTTCCAGCATTTTAATTACTACTCTGTCTGCCAGTGGTTTAATATTCATAAATTCAACCTCCTTATATTTCTCCCGTATACGGGCTATGATCTTGTTAGCACTCACTTGCTTTGAGTGCTAATATTATATTAAACAACTTTACTCCTAGAATCAATCGGGTATGTTGAGTATTTTTAGCCGTATTTGTTCATTTTCAGGCATTATTTTAAATTGCTTCATTTATGCCCGCAGATTCTCATTTATTCTAATTATTTCGTTCTTTATTGAAAATTAAACCATGAAATTTAAATCATAAACGGCCTTTAACCCTTCCAAAGTCAGGAAAGGGTTGACTATATCAATGGCGGAGGATTCCGAAGCGATCAGTTTGGCCATGCCGCCTGTCGCTATAACCTTTATCCCCTCTTCCTTCATTTCCTGCTTCATAAGGGACACTATATGATCCACTTGGCCCACAAAGCCGTAAATGATACCGGACTGCATACTGCCTACCGTAGTTCTCCCAATAATATGTCTTGGTTTGGCAATTTCTATACGGGGCAATTTGGAAGCTTTATCAAATAAAGCCTCTGCAGAAATATTGATACCGGGGCATATGATACCGCCGAGATACTCCCTGCGGGAGCTGATAGCGCAAAAAGTGATGGCCGTTCCAAAATCCACAATAATAAGAGGCCCCCCGTACAGCTTTAAGGCCCCCACTGCATTGACAATCTTGTCCGACCCCACTTCGCGTGGATTTTCATATTTGATGTTGATGCCCGTCTTTATACCCGTCTCCACCAGTATGGGCTGCTTGTTAAAATATTTCCTGATAGCGCTGACAATGGAGTGCATGGCAGGCGGGACCACAGAGCAGACAACCACATCTTTAATATCCTTGGGATTGATGCCGGCATTGTCCAGGAGGGATAAAATAATAATACCCGTTTCGTCAGAGGTTCGCTCTCTGACGGTGGACAAACGCCAATTTCCTGCGAGGGTGTCCCCTTTATAGACGCCTATGGCGCTTGTGATGTTTCCTACATCAATGGCTAACAGCATGTTTTCATCCATCTCAGAGGCCCAGCTTTGCGGCGCGGATCTGCTTGATCTCAAGTTGAATGTCTTTTTCGACCCGTTCGATATCGGCCCGGATATCCTCAATGGTTTCAATTCGTTTGGGCTTGATATGCCTTGGGGCTATATCGCCATGGATGGTACCGTGAATAGAGTTTCTGCCAAAACGGCCTTGATTGTAATTCCCGCCTTGTGCGGAACCGGACGGGTTTTGCTGGTATTTCCCCTGATCGCTGGTTTCCTTATTCCGGTCAAAGCCCCTGCGATCTCTTCCTTTTTGCGTATACTTGGAGCTATTTTGGTTTCCGGCCCGGTCATCCTGGGGGCCCTGATTTTTATCATTGGAACGGTTGCGTTCATAATTCTGGTTTCCCTGTGAGGTCTTTCTTTCCTGATGAAACCGGGAACGGTCTGATTGGGAACGGGTATTGCGGTTATTGGCTCTTTGATTCTGGTTCTGCCCGCTTGTCTGGCTGTTTTCCTGGGGCTGGCCTCCCTGGGCTCCAGGATTATTTGTGTTCTGATTATCCATAAAAACCTCCGAGAATTCATTAATGATTCAAAATAGTCTTGTGATATATTGTGCTCTCCTGCCATTTTCTATTATTCAAAACGACCGGTCTTTGAAAGAGAACTTCCCGCCAATGGCAATTCCCCCTCAGGCTGCTGCAGCACAATATATTCTCTGCTGTCTTTATAAAAGAAAATCGTCTTGTTTTTCTCCCGGTTCTCAAACCTGACCGCCTTCCCCTGTGACTCCAAGTAAAGGAAGTATGTATAGAGCAGATGATTTCCCGAGTCATTCCAAGCTTCTTCATGCTTTTCAAGAATATTATTCAGATAGAGGGCCGCCGAGTTCTCAAATAATATTGGAATATCCAGAGTTTTACCCATCACTTCAATTCTCTCGGGCAATATTGAAGATACAACCAGTACCTCCGGGCTGCGAAAGATACCAAAGCAATAGTCCTTAAGCGGAATTAAAGAGCTTTTATAATATTCCATTAAAGCAGGTTCCCTTAGACCCGTCTGATAGAGATCCGAATCTCCCACTTTGCAGTTTTCCAGATCCACTTCCAGCCGCAGACACTGGTATGCGGGATCCTTCAGCCGCTCTTCATTATCTCTTGGATTTAAAAGTGCCTTTATAACCTTCTTATTATTCTGTAAACCGGGCAGAGAAATCTCACGGTCATACCATTCGGATAATTTAAGACCGCAGTCGACAATATCTTCAAGCTTATTGCGGGGAACATAAAAATAGACCCCTGCCATATCAGCTCCTCCACCGAATATCTCGATATTCTTACATGCAAAAGTATTATATAACGTTTGCAAATTATAATCAAATAGTTCTATTGGCCTTTTTTTTGTGTGAGAATCGCGCAAATGCTTGACTTTATGCGATTCGCGTTATAAAATGGGGACGAAAATTAGCTCAGGAGGTAATTTTATGAACAAGGCTGATCTTATTAATGCCGTAGCGCAGGAATCCGGTCTTACAAAAAAAGATAGTGAGGCTGCTATTGATGCCCTCATTTCCGTTGTTACTGAGTCCCTGGCAAAAGAAGAAAAAGTTGTTCTTGTCGGATTCGGTACCTTTGAAACAAAGAATAGAGCCGAAAGAAAAGGCCGCAATCCCCAGACCAAAGAAGCTATTACCATTCCAGCCTCAAAAGCACCGGTCTTCAAAGCCGGAAAATCCTTAAAAGACAAAGTAAACGCGTAATTTTCACGAAAGGGCGGAAACCTTTGGATTCCGCCCTTTTAATTAATATGGTTCATATCGGCTTAAAACACAATGCTCCTGCCGGAGCTGCTCATTCAACCGGCCTTTTATCCGGCTCCGTCTCTGCCGGCTGCTTCATAAACCAGGTGCCCACTTCCTCACCTTTAAGAACCTTCAATATAATCATCGGATCATCCCCATTGGCAATGATCATGTCGACCCCTGCGCCCGTTGCAATTTCGGCCGCGTGTATTTTGGTAACCATGCCGCCCGTTCCCCGCTTTGTCCCGGCGCCTCCCGCAGAATCCCGGATGACCGGGGCCAACTCCTCTACCACAGAAATAAGCCTGCATTCCTTATTTTCTCGTGGGTCGCAGTCATAGAGCCCATCGATATCCGAAAGGATAATCAGAAGGTCTGCCGAAACCAATTTAGAAACCACAGCCGACAGGGTATCATTATCGCCGAATGTTGTCATGCTCTTGATTTCGTCTACTGAAACAGAGTCGTTTTCATTGACGATGGGAAGGACTCCGAAATCCAGCAGGTTTCTGAAGGTGTTCATGACATTTTGCCTTTTGACCTCGTCATTGAGATCCGTTCCGGTCAGAAGGATCTGGGCCACGGTATGGTTATAGACGGCAAACAAGCGGCTGTAGATGTTCATGAGCTCGCATTGGCCCACTGCCGCAAGAGCCTGTTTGACCCCTATGCCCAAAGGACGCCTTCTGAAATTAAACTTGCCCATGCCGACCCCGATGGCGCCGGAGGAAACCAATATCACTTCTCTATTTTCGTTCATAAGCTCGGCAAGAGCCAGTGAAAGGCGCTCCATTCGGATGAGATTCATCTTCCCATTTTCATGGGTCAAGGTAGAGGTCCCTACTTTAACCACTATCCGCTGTGCATTTTTCAGATCTGATCTGGATCGCTGCTCCATACACTAAATCCCCCAATTCTGCTTTTTCTGACAAGGGTAATACCAAGGGCTATCATAAATTGACGAACAATTTTATTGTTCTGCTTAAGGCCTTGTCCCAGGCGGTTTCTGCCCATTCATAAAATTCGCCATTCAGGGTAATTCTTTACCTGGTCCTGTGAATATTATAATATTAATTACAGTGAAAAACATATTGATTGTCAGGCCAGACTAAATCCTAACCCCCCGGTGGTTTGGCCTTTTTTTTATGTTCCATTATATTATTCTTAGCCTATAAATTCAATGCGGATGTTCCGATTCCTTCATTCGTAATTTAGTGCCATGGTAATGTTTTGTGTCGTTATGCTTCAGCGCCATGAGTGATGTTTCGTACGCCCTCAAGAAAATCCGT
>DOHN01000188.1:51508-56622 GCA_003535195.1 Ruminiclostridium sp. | reverse complement strand
TGACGTACCGAAACATCACTCTGCCGCTCCGGCACTTAAAATTACGCATTCAAGTTCCGGTTTGCTCCGCCTTTCCTCCCGAAACCCTTGAATTAGCTTCATCAATCATATAAAGTTAGTAGAAAAGCTTGAATGGAGAAAACCCATGAATAATGAAAGACTCACAAAACAAATTCAGTTTATTATTGAGGCGGATAAGGCAAAAAATATCTTCCGGCAAAGCAAGATCCATGATGGCTCCCGCCGGGAAAACGACGCGGAGCACTCCTGGCATATGGCCCTTATGACGTTTCTGTTAAGTGAATATTCCGTGGATCCGGACATAGACCTGTTGAAGGTTATGAAAATGTGCATTGTTCATGACATTGTCGAAATAGACGCCGGTGATACCTTCTGTTATGACGACGTAGGCAATCTTGACAAACTGGAACGGGAACAGAAGGCCGCAAAACGGCTGTTCGGGATGCTGCCCGAAGATCAAGGCCAGGAACTAAAGGGACTTTGGGAGGAATTTGATGCCATGGAAACGCCGGAAGCGAAATTCGCGGCTGCCCTTGACAGAGTCCAGCCGGTTCTTCTGAACTATCTCAATAAGGGCGGTACATGGAAAGACCACGGCATAAAAAAATCACAGGTCATTGAGCGGAACAGTCCTATAAAAAATGGTTCGCCGAAACTGTGGGAATTTGTTTCAAACCTTATTGATGATGCCGTTTTAAAAGGATACCTGGCGGAATAATATGGGCCGGGCATGTGCCCGGCCTACCACTATTTCATTTTATCTGCAAAGTCGCGCCCGAACTGAATGCATGCTTCCAGCTCTTTCTCTTCGGGCTGGTACTTGAAAGAGATGGGCTCCGCCACCATCTTTATACCGGCCTCTTCCAGTTCCTTGTGTATTTTCTTGGGTGCCTCTCCGCTCCAGCCATAGCTTCCGAAAGCGGCGCCCACTTTATTTTTGAATTTATGCCCCCTGATTTCATCAAGGACGCCGGCAATAGAACGCAGGGTACCGTTATTAACGGTGCAGCTTCCCACTATGATTCCCTTTGCCTTAAACATCTCTGTGATAATATCGCTGACATCCGATAAGGAGCTGTTATACAGTTTACACAGCACGCCCTTGGTTTCCAGGCCCTTGGCTATCGCTTCAGCCATCTTTTTGGTTGCTTTGTACATGGTATCGTAGACTATCGCCACAGACCCTTCGTCATAGTTATCAGCCCACTTGGCATACTTCTCCACAATTCTTAAGGGGTTCTTTCTCCAGATCATACCATGGCTGGGTGCAATGATTTCAATGGGAAGCTTCAATTCCATGATCTCGGCTATTTTTTTCTTGATCAGGGGAGTCATGGGTGCAAGGATACCGGCGAAATATTTGATGGCTTCCTGCCAAACAACACATTCATCAGCCTCATCCTCGAAAATTGAAGCGCCTGCATAGTGCTGGCCGAATGCATCATTGGAAAAGAGCACATTGGGCCCTTTGGCAAAGGTCATCATGCTGTCGGGCCAATGGATCATGGTCATATCCACGAAGACAAGCTCGCACTGGCCGATGCTTAAGGTATCCCCCGTTTTCACTTTTCTGAAATTCCAGTCCTTGTGAAAATGTTTGCGGATGATATCCGCGCCCTTTACCGAACAATAAATCGGTAGGTCCGGCCGCCTTTCCATAATTCTCCCCAAAGATCCCGAATGGTCCGGCTCGGCATGATTGATAACGATATAGTCAATATTGTCGATTCCCACTTCCGTATCCAGAATATCCATAAAGATATCGGAATGGAGATTCCATACGGTATCGACCAGCACTGTTTTCTCATCCTTGATCAGATATGAATTATAGCTCGAACCGTTATATGTTGAAAGCTCATGGCCATGAAAACTCTTAAGCTCCCAGTCTCTGAGGCCCAAATAATAAATTTGGTCTTTCACTTGTATCATTTTCTACACTCCTAAAATATTGTTGCTTATATTTTACACATTATCATCTTTTTAAACAACATCCGCAAATCACAGCACCTTCTTCAGAAACTGTCCGGTATAAGAGCCCTTTACCTTTGCCAGCTCTTCCGGCGTACCGGTTGCCACAATCTCTCCCCCCTGGTTGCCGCCTTCAGGTCCTAAATCAATAATATAATCCGATGTTTTAATAATATCCAAATTATGTTCGATTACCACTACGCTGTTGCCGCCTTCCACAAGCTTGTGCAAAACCTCGATCAGCTTGTGTACATCGGCAATGTGAAGCCCTGTGGTAGGCTCGTCCAGAATATACATGGTACGCCCCGTAGCCCGCTTGGAAAGCTCGGTTGCCAGCTTAACGCGCTGTGCCTCTCCGCCCGAAAGGGTGGTGGCGGGCTGTCCTAGCCGGATATATCCCAGTCCCACATCCACCAGGGTTTGCAGCTTTCTCTGGATCCTTGGAATATTCTCAAAGAATTCCAGAGCTTTTTCCACTGTCATATCCAGGACATCGGCAATATTCTTGCCCTTGTACCGTACATCCAGGGTCTCCCGGTTATACCGCTTGCCCTTGCAGACCTCACAGGGCACATATACATCGGGCAGGAAATGCATCTCAATTTTGAGAATACCGTCCCCCGTACACGCCTCACACCGGCCGCCTTTGACATTAAAGCTGAAACGCCCGGGGGCATACCCCTTCATTTTGGCATCCACCGTATTGGCAAATAATCCCCGGATAATGTCAAACACACCCGTATAGGTTGCGGGGTTCGATCTGGGGGTTCTGCCTATGGGAGACTGATCAATATTGATGACCTTGTCTAAATGTTCAAGGCCGAGAATATCCCGGTGCAGGCCCGGTTTTGTTTTGGCCCTGTTCAGCTTGTTCGCCAGCTTCTTATAAAGGATCTCATTGACAAGAGAGCTTTTCCCCGAGCCCGAAACGCCGGTAACACAAGTAAATATGCCTAGAGGGATATCCACATCCACATCCTTCAGGTTGTTTTGTTTTGCGCCCAGAATTCTCAATATTCGGCCATCGCCGGTCCGCCTTGTTTTAGGCACTTCGATTTTCTTTGTGCCGCTTAAATATTGCCCTGTGATAGAATCGGGATTGGCCTTGATCTCATCGACTGTTCCCTGAGCTATGATATTGCCCCCGTGCTCCCCTGCTCCGGGTCCCATGTCAATAATATAATCAGCCGCATACATGGTCTCTTCATCATGCTCCACAACCAACAGGGTGTTTCCTAAATCTCTCAAGCGCTTCAGTGTCTCCAAAAGCCGCGCGTTATCCCGTTGATGGAGGCCTATGCTGGGCTCATCCAAGATATAAAGCACACCCATGAGCCCGGAACCGATCTGAGTAGCCAGGCGTATCCTCTGAGCTTCTCCGCCCGAAAGAGTGCCCGCGCTCCGTTGAAGGGTCAGATACCCCAGCCCCACATCTGCCAGGAATTGCAGCCGGGCCCTGATTTCCTTCAGCACCTGCTGGGCAATAAGGATGTCCCGCTCACTAAGCTTCAGCTCATTAAAAAACGCTAAGCAATCGCTTACCGGCAGGCAGCTGACTTCATAAATATTCTTGCCGCCAACGGTGACGGCGAGGCTTTCCTTTTTCAGGCGTTTTCCTTCGCATTCGGAGCAAAGATTATCACTCATAAAGGACTCATAATATTCTTTCATGGTATTGGACTTGGTCTCGAGGTAACGGCGTTCCATACTGTTGACGACGCCTTCAAAAGAGCTCAGAAACGTACCCTTCCCATGATTATTATCATACTCTACCTTGATTTTTTCGCCGTGGGTGCCATAGAGCACCTTGTCCAAAGCCTCCTCCGGGAGCTCTTCCACAGGGGTATTGATATCAAAATTATAATGCCGGGCCAGGGCGTCCAAATACATCCGCCCGTAAGCCTCCTCATTGGAGAAGTTAAAGCCTCCCGTGGAAATAGCGCCGTCTGCCAGGGATTTTGTTTTATCCGGAATAACCAGATCAGGGTCAATCTTTAAAAGCACACCCAGGCCGGTACAGGTTGGGCATGCCCCATAAGGGTTATTAAAGGAAAACATCCTGGGCGTCAGTTCTTCGATACTGATACCACAATCGGTACAGGCGTAATTTTGCGAAAAAAGCATTTCCCTTTTGCCTATAACATCAATAACCAAAATGCCTCCCGACAGGTTTAGGCTGGTTTCAATGGAATCTGTAAGCCGCTTTTGAATGCCGGGCCGGATAATAAGGCGGTCCACCACAATCTCGATGGTATGCTTTTTCTTTTTATCCAACTTGATTTCTTCATTGATGTCCATGACCTCTCCGTCGACACGAACACGGACATAACCGTTTTTCTTGGCATCCTGGATCAGCTTTGTGTATTCGCCCTTGCGGCCTCGTACAACCGGTGCCAGCACCTGAATCCGGGTGCCTTCCTCAAGGGCCATAACGGCATCCACCATCTGGTCGATGGACTGCTGAGTAATGGGCTTGCCGCAGTTGGGACAATGAGGCAAGCCAATCCGCGCATAGAGCAGCCTCAAATAGTCATGTATTTCTGTCACGGTACCCACTGTGGACCGGGGATTCCGGCTGGTGGTCTTTTGGTCTATGGATATTGCGGGAGAGAGCCCTTCTATATAATCCACCGCGGGCTTCTCCATCAGGCCGAGGAACATGCGGGCATAGGAAGAAAGGGATTCTACATAACGCCTCTGCCCTTCCGCATAAATCGTGTCAAAAGCCAGCGAAGATTTTCCCGAACCGCTCAGGCCCGTTATAACAACCAGCTTGTCCCTGGGTATTTCCACGTCGATATTCTTGAGATTGTGTTCACATGCGCCTTTTATATAAATTTTGTCTTTCATTTTCATCGTTGATCCTTCTGTCGGCTGATTCAATTTTATATTGTTGCCTTCATTTTATACAACTAATCTAAGTAATTATATCGAACATATGTACGAATTTCAAGTGAATTTTTTGCCTTATTTTGCCACACCCTCTTTTATTATGAAATAACAAGGTTCCCGGGTCCCACCAGCAATCTTTGATTGCGTTGATGGGTGGGGTTCTTATTTTGAATTCGTAATTTAGCGCCATGAGTGATGTTTCATACGCCCCCAAGAAAATCCGTCCGGGATTT
>DOHN01000188.1:51104-51333 GCA_003535195.1 Ruminiclostridium sp. | reverse complement strand
CGCTGACGTACTGAAACATCACTTATGACGCTCCGGCACTAATTTACAAATTAAGGATTTTGGAAGCGCCGCTTTAGGCTTGAAAAAAACCGCCAGGGATGAAACATCCCTGACGGTCGTTGACTGCAATAATTGTAATTCCGGATATGCCGGGCCTGGCTTTTCCAGCAATTATCTCTTACTGAACTGCGGTGCACGGCGAGCGCCCTTTAAGCCGTACTTCTTTCTT
>DOHN01000188.1:50612-50968 GCA_003535195.1 Ruminiclostridium sp. | reverse complement strand
TTTCTTTCCTTCATTCTTGGATCACGGGTCAAGAAGCCTGCCTTCTTCAGCGGTGATCTGAAGGTGTCCTCCACCTGCAGCAATGCTCTGGCTATACCATGGCGGATTGCGCCCGCCTGGCCGGTAAAGCCGCCCCCTCTGACAGTAACAACAGCATTGAACTTGCCGATGGTCTCTGTCAAAACAAGAGGCTGTCTGCAGATAACCTTGAGGGTTTCAAGACCGAAATATTCGTCAATAGGCCTGTCATTTATAATGATATTACCGTTTCCGGGTACGAGTCTGCACCTTGCAACGGATTTCTTTCTTCTTCCTGTACCATAAAACTGTACTTTTGCCATTTTTATATCCTCCCC
>DOHN01000188.1:40087-50450 GCA_003535195.1 Ruminiclostridium sp. | reverse complement strand
TTTGCCATTTTTATATCCTCCCCTCAATTAAATGTTAAGCTCAAGCACTTCGGGCTTTTGAGCCTGGTGCTCATGCTTACTGCCTGCATAAACCTTCAGTTTTTTGAACATTGCACGCCCCAGCTTGGTGCTTGGAAGCATTCTCTTCACAGCTAGCTCAAATACTCTTTCAGGCTGAGTTTCAAGGTATCTTCTGGCTGTTTTTTCCTTCAGATGTCCAATCCAGCCGGTGTGATGCCTGTAAACTTTCTTGTCCAGTTTCTTACCTGTTAATACGATTTTGTCTGCGTTCAGGACGATAACAAAATCGCCGGTGTCAACGTGGGGTGTATATATGGGCTTGTTCTTGCCGCTTAAAATCTTTGCAACTTCACTTGCAGCACGGCCGAGAACTTTGCCCTCAACGTCAACAACATACCATTTTCTATCGACTTCTTGTGCCTTAGGCATAAATGTCTTCATGAGGTAACCTCCCTTTAAAATATGCGTTACGGGATTATTCCCGAAAACCTTCCCATTAAACAAAAACAACGCCGCAGCTTGCGGCGTTATTAATTCTAATACAGATATTCAGTTGGTGTCAAGATTAATTTCCGTTAAATTCAAAATACATCTCGCTAGCTCACTTATTTGCTCTTTCTTTCTCGTTTTCTCTCTCTATTTCATTCGCCGTCCCACTTTTTCAAATTATCAGGGAACATTGTCAAGGGACGGCTGCTGGGCCAGTCCCTGCCCGATCGCTATTTGACCGTCCGAGAAGGAAACCGTGATAGAATCCCCTTCCCCGACCCGGCCATCCAAAATGGCTTCTGCCAGTTTATCCTCAATCTGCTCCTGAATGGTCCGCTTTAACGGACGTGCTCCGAAGGTTTTGTCATATCCTTTTTCGGCCATGGAATCCGCAACCTCATCGGTAAAGGAGACCTTTATACCGGTCTGTTCCAGACGTTTCGAGGTTTCATTCAACATAAGGGCGGCAATTTTCTTGATTTCCCCTCTGCTCAGCGGATGGAAGACAATAATATCATCCACACGGTTAAGAAATTCGGGCCGGAAAGTTTTCTTCAGCTCAGACATGACATTCTTTTTCATATCTTCATAGTCCCGTGCCGCATTTTCCTCCATTGAACCGAATCCCAGACGTTTTGGCTCCGTAATTTCGCGGGCGCCCACATTGGATGTCATAATGATGACTGTATTTTTAAAATCTACCGTGCGTCCTGTGGAATCGGTCAGCCTGCCATCGTCCAGAATCTGCAGAAGCATGTTGAATACATCGGGATGAGCCTTCTCTATTTCATCAAAAAGTATGACGGAATAGGGTTTCCTTCTGACCTTCTCAGTAAGTTGGCCGCCCTCCTCATACCCTACGTATCCGGGAGGTGAACCAACCAATCTGGAGACACTGTGTTTTTCCATATATTCCGACATATCAATGCGGATCAAAAGACTGTCATCACCAAATAAGGCTTCAGCCAGCGCTTTGGAAAGCTCTGTCTTTCCTACGCCGGTAGGCCCCGAGAAAATGAATGAGCCGACGGGACGCTTAGGATCCTTAAGGCCCACGCGGCCTCTCCGGATGGCTCTCGAGACGGCCTGAACGGCGTCTGCCTGGCCGATTACCCGGTTATGGAGCACAGATTCCAGATTCTTTAAGCGCTCGGTTTCCTCCTGGGCCAGGCGATTGACAGGAATGCCCGTCCAGGCTCCGATGATAGCGGCAATCTCCTCTTCGGTAACCGTCTGGGTGTTCTTGGAATTTTCCATCTGCCAGGCTTCTTTTTTGGAATTGAGCTCTTCCTTCAGCTTATTTTCCTCGTCCCGGATGCTTGCAGCCTTTTCAAAATTCTGATCGGCAATGGCGTCCTCCTTCATTTTGTGAAGGTCTTCAAGGCTGCGCTCTAAATCCTTCAGATCCGACGGCGCGGTAAAGCATTTCAGCCGCACCCGGCTGGAGGCTTCGTCAATTAAGTCGATGGCCTTATCGGGCAGAAACCGGTCGCTGATATAGCGTGAAGACATTTTTACGGCTGCCTCCAGAGCTTTGTCGGTAATTTTGACCTTATGGTGAGCCTCATATTTGTCCCGGATCCCTTTTAATATCTCGATGGCTTCCTCCTGGGTGGGCTCACCCACGGTAATGGGCTGGAACCTGCGCTCCAGAGCAGCATCCTTTTCTATATGCTTTCGGTATTCGTCCAGAGTGGTAGCGCCGATAATCTGAATTTCTCCCCGCGCAAGAAGGGGCTTTAAGATATTTGCCGCGTCAATGGCTCCTTCAGCCGCGCCGGCACCGACTATGGTGTGCAGCTCGTCAATAAAGAGAATGACATTTCCCGCATTGCGGATTTCCTCTATTGATTTTTTAAGGCGGTCCTCAAATTCTCCGCGGTACTTGGCCCCGGCAACCATTGAGGACAGATCCAATGTGACAACGCGCTTGTCCTTTAAGGTTTCGGGCACATTTCCCTCCACGATCTTCTGGGCCAGCCCCTCGCATATGGCGGTTTTCCCGACGCCGGGTTCACCAATCAGGCAGGGATTGTTCTTGGTCCTTCTGCTCAATATCTGAATCACCCGTTCAATTTCCTTATCCCGCCCGATGACAGGGTCCACCTTGCCGTCACGAACCATGGAAGTTAAATCTCTGCCGAACTGGTCCAGTGTAGGGGTATCGACATCTGTGACACCCGGCTTGTTCTGAGCCACCGCCGACGGTGTATCCTCACTCAGCATTGATATGATATTTTCATAAAGCTTGCGGATGTCAATGCCCAGGTCAATAAGAATTTTTATGGCCACACTCTCGCCTTCGCGCATGATACCGATTAAGATATGTTCGGTGCCAATGAAATTCTGTCCCATCCTTCTGGCTTCCGTATAGCTGAGCTCCAAAACCCGCTTGGTTCTGGGCGTATAGGATAAGCTTTGGCCCGAGTCGTCCCCGGAGCCAATGAGCTCCATAATTTTCTGACTGATACGTTCTTCGTTAATACCGGCAGTCTTCAGAACGCTGGCGGCAATGCCGGTACCTTCCTTGGCCAACCCCCATAAGATATGTTCTGTTCCAATATATGGCTGTCTAAACGCCATGGCGCATTCCCTGGCATACATCAGCGCAGTTTCTGCTTTTTTTGTAAATTTTGCATATATCATAGTTTTCACCTCTTCTTTAATGGAATATCCTCTTATTCTTTACCCTTATCTTCTGATTTATCTTCAATATGTTTTCTCACATAGTTTGCTCTCAAATAATCCCGTTCTTCCTGATTCAATAATTTCCCGGCTGTTTTTTGCAGGCTGCCGGGCTGTATGCCCAATATCATTTCATTGATATCAATCTCCGTCAGTCCGGTAATGAGTCCCAAATCGATTCCCAAACGAACATCCGAGAGTTTTTGAAGGGCCTCATCCGAGGAAAGGTTCCGGCAATACCGCAGTATGCCATAGGAACGCATAATACGGTCTTCCAGCACGTTTCCGCTCTTACTCAGGAGCTTGGTCCGCAAAAGCCTCTCCTGTTCTATAATTTGATAGCTGATGCTCTTGATGCTCATAACAATGTCATTTTCACTTTTGCCAAGGGTGATCTGGTTAGAGATCTGGTACATATTACCGGAAGCCTCCGTATTTTCGCCATAGAGGCCTCTGACAGCAAGTCCCAGCTTGCCGCAGGATTCCAGTATGGAACGAATATATCCCGTCATGGTAAGGGCGGGCAGGTGAAGCTGCAGAGATACCCGAATTGCCGTCCCCACGTTGGTAGGGCAGCTGGTCAGATATCCAATGGTGTCGTTAAAAGCATATTCAATTTTTTCGGAAATAAGATTGTCAAGATAATTGCATATATCAAAGGCTTTCTCCAGCTGCATGCCCGAGGCCAGACACTGTATTCTCAAATGATCCTCTTCATTGAACATAATGCTGATCTGCTCGTCTTTGCTGATAAGGGCTCCCACTTCAAGGCTGCTCTCCGCAAGTTCCTTGCTGACCAGATGCTTTTCCACCAAAACCTGTTTTTCAACGGGTGATAGTTCTTTGAAGCGCATTAAAGAAAAGCTGTCCTGAAGCTTGGGGTTATTTGAAAAAAGCGCGTCACATGTTTCACGGATGACATTTTCCTGCTGCTCCGGAAGGCTTCTCTGGGGAAACGGATATTCCTTAAAATTCCGCGCCAGACGTATCCTGCTGGATACCACCACATCCGAATCCGGTCCTATATCAATATACCATTTGTTCACGGATGCTGGCCTCCTTCCTGACTTTCCAGGTATTTGATCCGATCCCGGATTTGAGCCGCCCGCTCATAAGCCTCAGTACGAATACATTCCTGAAGCTCCTCCTTCAGCTGTTTTAACTGTTCCTCCGCCGATAATTCATACTCTATTTTCCTGGGAACCTTTCCCCGGTGACTGGTATTGCCATGTATCCGGGTCAGCAAGTCCTGCATCGGCCCGAAAAAGACCTCATAGCACCTGGCACAGCCCATTTTACCCGTATTATTAAACTCCTCTGCCGTCATGCCGCATTGATCGCATTTCAATACATTTTCGGGAGCTTTCTCGGGTTGCTGGCTAAAGCCCAGCAGCCCTGTCAACAGTGAGTTGATATCGATCTTGATTGCATTTGCACCGGCACAATGGCCGCATATAGCCATCTCCGTTTTTTTACCGTTAATGATCTGTGTAAGGTAGACAGTCGCTTCCCTTTGTTTACAAATTGCACAAAGCGGCACAGATACCACCTCCGTTATATCACCGTCAGGCTCATGAGCATATTCTTCAATATGGCGGCTCTCACTTCATCCCGTTTATCTATGGGAACCTCCATGAAAGCCCTGTCGGAGGTAGCCGCCTTCATGAGCATGGCTTCGCGGTCTTCTATAATATTATAATCCACGAAGTTATGAATAAATATCTCGCAGGTATGCTGGGAAATTTTATCCCCCACCGAAGTAATGATATGCATCAAATAATCTCCTGCGCATCCCGTTTTCAGCCTTTTTATACTGATATATCCCCCGCCGCCGCGCCGGCTTTCCACATAATAACCTTTATCGGTTGTAAAACGTGTGGAAATCACATAATTGATCTGTGACGGAACACAGTTAAACTTGCTGGCAAGCTCGTTCCTCTGTATTTCCACAGCGCCTTCTTCCTCATTTATCAGTGTTTTTAGAAAGGATTCAATAATATCGCTGAGTCTTGCCATGGTATCACCTCATTTTTTACTAACCAACTTTGACTTTCTTTGACTATTATAAACTATTCCAATTTATATTTCAAGAGTCGGCAATTCTAAATTCAATTCATAATTAGTGCCATGAGTGATGTTTTTGGCACATCACGACTAAATTGCAAATTGAAGAAAACAATCCCCCTGACCGTTCTGGTAACGCCATCAGGGGGACAAGTGCATATAGCTTATGCAGTTTTAAGTATTTTACTCAGCATTGCCCTCTGTTCTAGCCTTGGCCTCGGCGATAACCTTATCGGCCACCATGGGAGGAGCTTCTTCATAGCGCTCAAAATTCATGGCAAACCAGCCCCTGCCCTGGGTAATAGAACGAAGATCCGTTGCGTAGCGGAACATTTCCGCCTGGGGAACCTCAGCCACAACCTGCTGAACACCATGCTCCTGGGGATTCATTCCAAGAACACGGCCGCGGCGTTTATTGAGATCTCCGATAATATCACCCATATAATCGTCGGGCACATGAACTTCAACGTGGCAGATCGGCTCTAAAATAACGGGGCCTGCCTGCCTCATACCTTCCTTATAGGCCAGGCTGGCAGCAATTTTAAAGGCCATTTCAGAGGAGTCTACATCATGGTATTTGCCATCCACCAAGGTTGCCTTCAAATGAACCACCGGGTAACCGGCCAGAACGCCTTTTTGCATGCTTTCCCTCAAACCTTTTTCAACAGCCGGGAAATATTGTTTTGGAACAGCACCGCCAAAAACTTTCTCTTCAAAGGTCAGATCCTCTGTGGGACCCGGCTCGAATTCAACCCATACATCTCCGAATTGGCCATGGCCGCCGCTCTGTTTTTTGTGCTTTCCTTCCACCTTAACCTTCTTTTTAATGGTTTCACGATAAGGTACGATAGGATCGACCAATTCGACCTCAACCTTAAACTTATTTTTAAGCTTGCTTATAATGACATCCAGATGCTGGTCGCCTGTACCATAGATTAAGGTCTGCTTAGTTTCGGGATGAAGATACATTTTAAATGTCGGATCCTCTTCCAGAAGCCTGTTAAGACCCGAACCGATTTTATCCTCATCGCCCTTCGCTTTCGGCATAATTGCCATACCCAGCATGGGTTCCGGAAATTGGATGGGCTCCATCAGAACTGGTTTTTCCTTCGAGCATAGGGTATCGTTGGTACCAGTCACAGTTAGTTTTGCCACAGCACCAATATCTCCGCATACTAATTTGGAGAGATTTATCTGCTGCTTGCCCCTCATGGCAAAAATAGCGCTGATCTTTTCGGGTTTTTCCTTATTCACATTATAAAGTATGCTATCAGCAGTCATGGTGCCGGAAATTACTTTTAAGAAAGATATTTTACCAACAAATGGATCAGCAATGGTTTTAAAGACCTGAACTATAGGTTGCTTTTCATCTATCGAAATTTCAATCGGCTCACGAGTAGCGCTGTCCAGAACTTTTACCTTTGTTTTTTCGCAATGAGCCGGCATGAATTTTATGATGGATTCCATCAGCAGACGTACGCCTGCTTTCTGTACCGATGAACCGCAGAGCACGGGAGCGATATCGCCGTTTGATGCACCGAGCTTGATGCCCTTCCGGATTTCCTCGTCGGTAAAATGTTCACCGCCGAAATATTTCTCCATCAGTTCCTCATCGGTCTCGGCAACCACTTCTGCTATACCTTCCTTATAAGTCTCGATTTGGCTCAGCATATTTTCGGGTATCTGGCCCTCAACACAATCTTTGCCATTAAAATAAATAGCTTTCATTTTGGGAATATCAACAATGCCCTTTAACTGGCCATTTTCTATAATAGGAACTTGAAGTGCAACAACGCAATTTCCGAATTTATTTTTTAATTGATCAAAGACTTTTGAAAAGTCTGAGTTTTCTTCATCAAGTTTACTGATAAAAAACATTCTGGGAATTTTTTTCTCATTTACTGCAGCCCATGCCTTCTCAGTACCAACTTGGAGACCGTCTTTTGCGCCAACCAGAATGATAGCACCGTCAGCTACACTGACTCCTTCAAGCTTTTCTCCCACAAAATCCAGGTAACCGGGAGTGTCGATAATATTAATTTTTATGTCATTCCATTCAACCGGAGCAAGTGAGGTAGAGATTGAAAATTTTCTTTTGATTTCTTCATGATCATAGTCCATTACCGTGTTTCCGTCGACAACGCTGCCAAAACGGTCGGTCGCTCCTGTCATAAACAGCATAGCTTCGGCGAGCGTTGTCTTGCCCGCATTGCCATGGCCCAGCAGACATACATTGCGGATATTTTCACAATTGTAGTCTTTCATATCAATTCCCCCTTATCGGTTAAATTTTACAAATCGAGCCTTGCCGATTTGTGAACTTTGCCCAATTATTTAATTTTGAACAAAAGTTATTTTATATATTATACCAAATTTATAACCAAGGGAAACAGTTTTTATAACTTTTTTATGATGGATTCGGCTATAATTAAATCTTCTGCCGATGTAAGCTTTATATTTTTGTAGCTTCCTTCAAACATAATAACCTGAAAACCTGCGGCTTCAGCAAGGCCGGCATCATCTGTGCTCCGGATTCCTTCCTGGTACGCCCGATCATAAGACTCCAGGATAATCTCTTTTTTAAAAGCCTGCGGCGTCTGGGCGCTCCACAAAAGCCCTCTTTCAGGGGTCGAGCAAATAAAATTTCCCATGTCCACCATTTTAATGGTATCCTTTACCGGCATTCCGGCACAGGCCGCTCCGTACTTTTGTGCATTTTCAATGCTTCGGAGGATGAGTTCCCTGTCAATAAAGGGCCTTGCACCGTCGTGTATCAAAACCAAGCCAATTTCTTCATGAAGTGCTTTCAGCCCCTGGTACACCGAATCCTGCCGGTCCTCGCCGCCAAAGGCCAGGGTCAGCTTCATCCGGTCCGTAAACGGCGCACAGATCCGGCCCATTATATCCTCATCCTCAGGACTTATAACCAAAACCAAATTTTTGATGAGCCCTGAATCCGCAAAGTGTTTTATGGTCCATTCAATGACCGGCCTGCCCGAAAGGGAGGCAAGAACTTTATTATACCCCAGACCCATCCGGTTCCCCCTGCCGGCGGCAACAATAATGGCGCCTACGGCGCCTGCATTTTTCTTCATATATTCATTTCTCCTGCTATTGACACCTGTATAAATCGATATAGGCTCACTCAAGCTTTTTCTCCGACGCCCGCTATGGGGACCGGAGGCTTGATGGCCTTAAATTTAGCAAATACCATACGGCCCGCCGAGGTTTGAAGGACACTGGTGACAACCGCGTCGATACACTGGCCTTTAAATTTGCAGGCTGATTCTACCACAACCATGGTGCCGTCTTCCAGATATCCCACCCCCTGGCCGTTTTCCTTTCCTTCCTTGACGATCCGGATGGTCATTTCTTCACCCGATACGGCCACCGGTTTCATGGAATTGGCAAGGTCATTGATATTCAGCACTTCTATACCGCGGATGGCCGCTACTTTGCCCAGGTTGTAGTCATTGGTAATAATTTTGGCGTCCATTTCCTTAGCCCTTGTAAGCAGTTGTTCATCGACTTCGATCTGATTGTTCCTGTCGGACTTGTCGATGGCGATAGGAAATTTGCCGTCATTTTTCAGCATATTGAGCACATCAAGGCCGCGCCGACCCTTAGATCTGACAATGTCGTCCGCCGAGTCTGCCAGATGCCGGAGCTCCTCTAACACAAAGCCCGGAACCACCAGTTCCCCCTCCAAAAAGCCCGTCCGGCTCAAGTCCAGAATGCGCCCGTCAATAATTGCGCTCGTATCCAAAAGCTTAGTGGTTTTGGGCAATCTGCCCCTTGTTCTGAGCGCACTGATGTCATTTTTCTTAATCAAAGCGAAATAAATTCCGCAAATACCAAAAAGAACGTTGATAATAAAAGAAATGGGTACCCCCACCACATCAATTTTTACAATGGGAATTGAAATAAGATTTGCAATGGTAAGCCCCGCTATTAATCCTCCGACCCCCATCAGCAGTTCATATATGGTAATGGTTTGAATGGTGTTCTCAACCTTTTCAATGGAGTGGAAAGTAAAGCGGATAATTCTGTCTCCGATAATGAACATGACGACGCCAAAAATAATAGAGACCAGGACAATAAGCCCAATCCCCTGGATGGTGGTAAGATATTCGGTCATTCCGTTTTGAATCAGTAAAAAGCGAACTAAAGTCAGGCCCGTCAGGCCTCCTGTAAGCCCAAAAGCATATCTCAATATCTTATCCAGCATATGTTCCAATCTCCCTTTGAATGTGGCATTTAGGTTGTTATATGAACATTAATCAAATCCTCAACATCCATAGGGTTCATGTTTTCGGCCAATACCAATTCACTGATCAGAATTTGCTTTGCACTGCTCAGCATTTTCCTTTCGCCTGTAGAGAGGCCCTTGCTTCTTTCCCTTAATATAAGGGTTTTCACCACTTCTGCCACTTCAAATATATTGCCGCTTTTAATTTTAATCATATTTTCCCGGTATCTTTTATTCCAATTGGATGACTGCTCGCAGGATTTACACTGGAGAGATTTAAACACTCGATCTGCATCATTCTTGTCAATGATGCCTCGAATGCCAATTCCATCCACATTATTGATAGGGATCATGACTTTCATGTCCCCCAAAGGCATCTTCATCACGTAATAACGTTTTCGTTCACCCAGAATTTCGCGTTCTTCAATTGATTCAATGATGCCAGCGCCATGCATAGGATAGACAATTTTATCCCCTATTCTGAACATAAAACAACCGCTCCTTCTAGCATACATACTCTCATTCGCTTTAATTTATCCCTGCAAAAAGAGTGATACTAATAAAGAATTAAGGCAAATGTATGTATGAAAGCCATGGCAAGCTTACGCCATGCTTATTTGAGGAGATCATGATAAGCTCTTACTTGAGTATACACTACCTGAATTCAAAAGTCAAAAGCCCCTCTCCCCTATGGTTTCCCCAGGCTGTCCGACAGAATCCTCAAATTTATACCCGGTCCATTCGTCCAGATATTACTAAGTATTCCCCAAACTTTGGAAAGCAACCTCTTTTGAGCAATAATAACCTCACCCGTTAACAAAATCAGAGATTTTAAAAAGCGGCAGAGTGATGTTT
>DOHN01000188.1:36035-39904 GCA_003535195.1 Ruminiclostridium sp. | reverse complement strand
CCGAATAAAATCCCGGACGGATTTTTCTGAGGGCGCACAAAACATTACTCATGGCGCTTAATTACGAACTGAAGATTTCGAACGGGACCCGGGGACCTTGTTACTTCGTAATAAAAAAAGCCCGGATACCAAACCGTAGTTTCATATCCAAGCCCTTTTCGAAATCTCATTTCGTGTATTGGAGATTATGCATTCAATGCCTTAACAAGCTCTTCCACGTCCATGCCGTGAACTTCGGATGCCTCTTCCAATGACTCTGCCTGGGCAGACGGACAGCCGATACAACCCATGCCGAAGCTCATCAGAATTTGAGCGGCCTTCGGGTTTGCTCTGAGTACTTCTCCAATTGTCATTTCCTTTGTTATCGCCATAATTAGCCTCCTGATTGTATTTTATTCAGATATTTTCACCTGGCAACGATATTAAATCTATTATACCTTACCAGAAACAAGCGCTGCAATCTGTGATTTAAATCACAGATTTTTTAAAGCTCTGGGATTTTTAGACCCGATCTGCCGACCCCCTTAATGCCTTTGTCCTTTAGATATTGTGCTCCTGTTTGATCTAAATAAACAAATGCGCCCTCTAAAATATCCAAAAAGGAATTCCTGGTTTTGAGCAAAATAAAGTCATTCTTAGAAATATCCTTTTGCCTTAAATGTTCATGGGGCGTGATCCTTGCCAAAATTCCTGTCCTGCCTGAAAACAGGCCTTTTATATTCCCTTCCCCCGTATACGGGCATCCGCTCTGTGATCTCCATTGAAATATCCATAATTCTCATGGGCAGATCATCCATCATATTTCCCACCACCTTCTTCCGTCCCTGGCTAAGAGTTCAAAGCTTTTGACCGGCCCCATGGACACAGGGAGATCTGTATATTATCAATAAATTGGCTGCTCCAGAGGGGTATTCTCTAAGCCTGGCGTATCCGTCCAAATCGGTAAAATCAAAATGATAGTAATAAATTAATTCGCTGAGCTTATCCCAGTATTTCTGATCCGTTTTATTTCTGGAATATTTATTAAGGGAGCGGAGCACTTCTTCCCTATACTGCTGATGGTGCCATTCTCTTCTGCCCACCGAAACAATTGCAAAATGCCCGGGCAGAAGGGAATCAACCACCAGGTTGTAAAGGGCAGGCATGAGCTTTCTATGAGTTAAATCACCGGTTCCCCCAAATATCACCATGATGGCGGATAATTTTTCATTTTCGGTCGGTTCATGGATCATGATTTGTCTCCCGTTTAAAGCTATTTCGGTCAGCAAATTATAATTTACGCTTATGGCCGGAGTTTTATGAGCTTCCTGAATAAGTTTTCCCAATTTATTTCATGGCTTCAATTTGTAATTAGAGTGATGTTTCAGTACGCCAGCAAAGCAGGATTACGGGGCAGCGCGAATCGAAGATTTCATTAACAATATTAATGAAAGTTTCCCCGGGATCTGATATAATATTATTGCTTTTATCATCTTTGTTTAAAACAGTGAAAACGGTGCTTCCAAACGATTTGCTTTGGAATTGACAAATATACTATAAAAGGAGAAATAACATGAAGAAGTGTGTCATTATTCCCGATTCATTTAAAGGCTCTCTTGATTCCATTGATATCTGCGAGCTTGCATCGGCTAAAGTTAAAAAATTTTTTCCCGCCTGTGAAACCATCTCACTTCCGGTGGCCGATGGCGGAGAGGGTACGGTGGAGTGTTTTCTTCATGCCATGGAAGGCGAACGGATTACCGTTAAGGTTCACGGTCCCTATATGGAAGAAGTGGACAGCTTTTATGGGCGCTTTGGAGATCTGTCGGTAATTGAAATGGCTGCGGCAGCAGGACTTCCCATGGTCGGTGATCGATTGAATCCCAGCCTGACTACCACCTACGGTGTCGGCGAACTGATCCGCCATGCGGTAGAAAACGGAGCAAAGCGCATTATTCTCGGGCTTGGCGGCAGCTCCACCAATGATGGAGGCTGCGGATGCGCCAGCGCTTTAGGCGTTAAGTTCTACAACTCGGATAGCAAGGCTTTTGTTCCCACAGGCGGGACCCTTGGCCAGGTCACGTCCATTGACATTTCTGAAGCTGAAAAGTTCTTAAAAGGCTGTGAAATTACCGCTATGTGCGATATTGAAAATCCTATGCACGGTCTTACCGGCGCCGCACATATCTTCGGGCCCCAGAAGGGCGCGGATCCCGAAATGGTAAAGGATCTGGACAGTCAGATGATGCATTTGGATAAGATCATACAGCGCAGCCTCAATAAAAATGTTTCCCAGTTAAGCGGTGCAGGTGCTGCCGGAGCTTTTGGTGCCGGAGTCGTTGCATTCCTGGGCGGAACATTAAAATCCGGTATTGAAACGGTATTGGATATCGTTGGATTTGACCGGATCATTCAGGGTGCTGACGCGATATTTACCGGGGAAGGCAAAATAGACAGCCAGAGCCTTCGGGGCAAGGTTGTAATCGGAGTTTCAAGGCGTGCAATGAAGCAGAATGTTCCTGTATATGCCGTTGTGGGAGATATCTCCGACGATGCCGTCGCCGCTTATGATATGGGCGTAACAGCTATTTTCAGCATTAACCGCGTAGCTGTTCCCTTCTCCATTGCAAAGACCCGCAGCAGGGCCGACCTGCAAAGCACAATGGAAGACATTATGCGCCTTATCAAGTCCGTTGAAAACCGCTGTTGATCTATATAGAACTTTCAGTTTTAATATCTGGTAAAATATTCACTCTACAGGCACCATGCTTAGGGCAAAAAAGAACCTGACAAACATTTATGTTCACCAGGTTCTTTTTTATAAAGAAATTATAGATTCATTACCGAGATCCAATATCGATGACTGCTTTCATGACATCATTGGGATGTTCGTCGATGAACTTGAAAGCGGCATCAAAATCATTAAGGGCAAATCTCTGAGAAACAAAGCCGTTGGTATTGACTGTTCCTTTAGCCAGGAAACGGATCGCATCGGCAAAGTCCTCGCGCACATACATCATGTGGCCGATCAGATTGACCTCTCTGCGCTGCAGACGGGGAATCTCAAGCTCCATGGGCTGTTTGTAGTTGCCGGTTATGACGATTTCGGAGCTTGGGCGGCTTGCGTCCAGCGCCGACATAAAGGAGCCCCTGGTTGCCGCGGCATCTATGATGACATCGGCTTTTCTCTTGCCAAAAGTATTCTCAATGGCTTTGGCAAGGCCAATGTCCTTTGTATTGACACAGTTCTCAATACCGCATTCCTTCGCGTAATCCAGCTTGCTGTCCAAAAAGTCAGTGACCAGAACCTTGCCTGCACCTAAAGCCTGCGCAGATTGTGCAATCAGGTTTCCAATGGTGCCGGCTCCGATGACTGCGACATTTGCACCTTTATAGTGAGCGCGCTTTACAGAGCCCACACCCACTGCAAGGGGTTCTACCAGTGTGATCTTGTCAAAATCCATGTCAGCGGGGCAATGATGCAGATAGCTCGGCTCTGTAGCCACATATTCTGCGGCAAAGCCGTCGGCATGCACACCCTTTACTTTAAGATTCTCACATACATTGAAGCGCCCGATGGTACACGGATAGCATTCTCCGCAGTATATCTGCGGCTCAACGGTAACCCGGTCTCCAACCTTGAAATCCTTTACATTGGCTCCGACCTTCTCCACGACGGCACTGACTTCATGTCCGGGTACAACGGGATAAGTCATGTATTTATGCAGGCCGTGATACATTTGAATATCCGACCCGCATACACCGATGCTGATGATCCTAAGAAGCACTTCATCAGGTGTGATGGAAGGTATGTCAACATTCTGAAAGTCTATCTTATAAGGCGCGCTAAATATTGCTTTTTTCATTGTTAACATCTCATTTCTTCGAAA
>DOHN01000188.1:4107-35918 GCA_003535195.1 Ruminiclostridium sp. | reverse complement strand
CTCATTTCTTCGAAATTGCTTTTTCTACAGCTGCTGCAATAGAAGAAACATCCAATCCGTATTTTTGCAGCAGTGCATTATACGGTCCGCATTCAGCGTGCTGGTCCTGAAGTCCGATAAACTCCTGTACAGCCTTTGCGCCGCCGGAGGTAAGAACTTCAGCTACTGCGCCGCCAAGACCGCCGATAATGCTGTGCTCTTCTGCCGTTACAATGGCGCCGGTCTTTGCTGCTGATTCCAAGATGAGCTCTCTGTCAATAGGCTTGATGCAGAACATATCAACAACTCTTACATCGATGCCTTTTTTAGCAAGCGCCTCGGCAGCTTCAACAGCCTGGCCCACCATAACGCCGCAGGCAATAATGGTGGCATCTTTGCCGTCGCGAATTACTTTACCCTTACCGGTCTCGAATTTTGTATCGGGTGTATAAACCGTTTTGGTCGCATCTCTGGACAGCCTGATGTACATAGGAGCATTCACATCAATAGCATTCTTTACAAGCCAGTCGGTCTGGTACTCGTCAGATGCTACAAAGACCTGGAAATTAGGAAGTGTACGCATGATTGCGATATCTTCCAGGGAGTGATGGCTCGGTCCGTCAAAAGCGTCGGAAACACCGCCGTATGCACCCATGTATTTCACATTCAGCTTGGAATAGGAACTGAGGGATCTTGCGCCGATTAATCCAATAGAGGTAAGGAATACGGCAAAGGTATTGACAAAAGGTATCTTGCCTGTGGTGGCAAGGCCTGCTGCCATACCGACCATATTGGCCTCCGCTATACCCACATTGAGGAAGCGGTCCGGGCATTCCTTGCCGAAAACAGCAGATTTGGTCGAACCGGAGACATCGGCATCCAGTGCAAATACATTTTTATTCTCTTTACCATATTTAAGGAGGGAATCTCCGTATACGTCTCTAAGGCTTCTGCTCATTATTTTTCACCTCTCAGTTCTGCTAATGCCAGTTTGCATTCTTCATCGTTGATGGCCTTTCCGTGCCAGGTATTCTTGCCTTCCATGAAGGAAACGCCTTTGCCTTTTACGGTTTCTGCCAGAATTACGGCTGGTTTGCCTTTTACGGCCTTTGCCAGATCAATGGTATCGCTGAGCGCTTCAACATCATGACCGTTGCAGGTGAACACCTCAAAGCCGAAAGCTTTGAATTTCTCTGCCAGGTTGCCTAAAGGCATGATCTCATCGGAAGTGCCGTCAAGCTGGACATGATTGCGGTCAACAATGGCGATTAAATTGTCAGCCTTAAACTTGGAAGCTGCCATGCAGGCTTCCCAGCAGGTTCCTTCGTTCAACTCTCCGTCGCCCATAACAGCGTACACGGTGGAGTCGATATGGTCGGCCTTAAGCCCGATAGCCATTCCCAGACATGCGGACAGGCCCATGCCGAGAGGTCCTGTGGAAAGCTCCACACCGGGTGTTTCAAGGGCACAGGGATGTCCTTGCAGCCTTGTATTGAGCTGGCGCAGAGTCTTCATCTCTTCAACAGGGAAGAAGCCTTTTTCAGCCAGAACTCTGTACAGCATGGGAGCAGCGTGCCCCTTTGTAAGTACAACACGGTCTCTCTCAGGCCACTTTGGATTTTTGGGGTCAACCTTCGCTTTCTCAAAGTAAAGGGTAGTCAAAATTTCACATACGGACAGTGATCCGCCCGGATGTCCGGTTTGAATGGAATGAAGCAGTTCAATCAAATCTATTCTGAATTTGTTGCATAATGCGTTCAGCTCATTCTTTCTTGACGTGGTTAAACTCATATAATAGACCTCCTCTATTACTTAACATCTATTGGTTGTTGTTGCAGCTTTAATCCTTTGAAGGAACAAGAACAAACTTCGTGCCCTTTTTCTTTTCAAAGCGATCAAATGCTGTCTGCCATTCGGTTAGAGGGAGTATGGTATCGGCTAAAGGTTCCAGTTCAACCTTGCCTTCGCCAAGCAACTGCAGAGCTTTGCGCCAGCTGTGATTGCGTGATCCTAATGAACCTGAGAAATGCAGTTCCTTATAGCAAACTTTCTCGATGTCAAATTCGATCTTCCTGCCGGGCAGCCCGATCTGTGTAAAGTATCCGCGTTTCTTAATCAGGTTAAGAGCCGCATCAATACCCGGCGCCGATCCGGAGCACTCCAGAACCACATCCACACCGTAGTTGTCTGAAAGCTTATTAACAAGCTCTGCAAGACTCTGCTGCTGGATGTTTACGGTATAATCCGCACCCAGTTTTTTTGCCAGCTCCAAACGCGGTCCATCGACATTTGTGCCGCTCACTATAACCGTCGCACCATGGGCCTTGGCTACCTGTGCAGCCATAAGCCCTACAGCGCCGGGACCCGAAACAAGAACCAGGTCTCCCGGAACAATTTTGCACAGGTCGTAGATTGCATGACAGACGCATGCGAGGGGCTCGGTCATAGCCGCAGCCGTGTCGGAAACATTATCGGGGATTTTGTGAACTCTTTCGGCCGGTACGATTGTATAATTGGTGAAAACACCATTGTACCAGTATCCCAGGGTTTTACGCTCTACGCATAGATTGTAGAAACCCTCCCGGCAGAAATGGCAGACACCGCAGTAATGATACGCGGTTTCACTAACGACCCGGTCCCCTACTTCGAAACCGGTTACGCCTTCGCCAATCTGTGCAATCTTACCGGAAAATTCATGCCCCGTAACAACAGGCGGCCTGACGGGAATTGCTATATCGCTATGGTATATGTGTAAGTCAGATCCGCAAATGCCTGCCTGTGCTACTTCAATCTTTATTTCTCCTGCTCCTGCAGTAGGCTCGGGAATATCACGGATTTCCATGTTCCCGGGTCCGGCAGCATATTTTACTAATGCTTTCATATTCATTCTACACCTAAAAGGTGTGCTACCTCCCGATAGATTAGTCCAATAAAGTTCTTAAACTCTGGCCCATGCGAGATCCAAAGTTCTTTTTGCGTTTGCAACAACAACATCGGGATCCTCGTCGCCCCAAGGCTTCACCTCAAAGCTTACGATAGGCCTGTTCTTCTCGCTGATAAATCCGATTTTTATAAGTGTTCTTAAGTATTCAACCAGCTCGTCTACATCATTCTCACCGTTGGGGAAACCAAAACGGGGATGAGTATCGCCGTAAGCTTCACAGCTGGGATCCTTGATAACGGTGTTGCCCATATGTGCATGAATAATGTAATCCTTGATGGGCAGAAGATTTTCCTCAATAGTCTCATGGATCATGGGGATATGAGAAAGGTCTACCATCAGGCCGAAGTTGTCATATTTTGCTCTCATCTCTTCAGCAAATCTCTTAGCCAGGGCTACAGGTCCGATAATGGACTTCTTGTCAATATCATAATCGAATACTTCCAGGGCTACTTTCATATCCCCTTTGGATTTTGCGTATTCGCACAGCTCGCTGGTGGATTTAACCAGAGCCTGGTAAGACTTTTCTTTGGTTGCCTCTTCGTATTTTCCTGAAAGGAAACCGAATCCCACAGCACCGATCTCATAGGCCTCATCAATGCCTTCCTTCAGGCTGGCCAATGCTTCGAGGCGCTTTTTCTCGTCAAGATCGTTAATATTTCTGCCGGTGGTCAGCATCCTGGGCTGCCCGCCATAAGCTACTGTCATATGAGAGGTCTCAATGAGCTTTTTAATCTTTGTCCGAACTGCCGGATCCTTTATCCAGGTTACTTCAATTGCATCAAAATAGCTATCTGTGCAAATTTTCTTTACAGTCTCCTCAATGGGGCCTTCACCTTTCATGGTATTGGGATATGCCATGAAATGAATCAGTCCGACCTTCATAAATTTTTTCATCGACTCTACCATAATAACTTCTCCCTTCCGACAATTTATTTGATTTCAATTTATTTATTCACAACATTCACAGGGTTTCCGCCAATGAACTGCTTTAAGTTGTCCACTGCAATATCCATCAGACGCTGGCGTGATTCCTTGGGGGCCCATGCAATGTGCGGGGTGAGGATGCAGTTTTCGGCTTTCAGAAGAACATTATCAGCCTTGATAGGCTCGGTGGAAACAACGTCCAGTCCTGCTGCATAAACCTTTCCTGAATCAAGAGCAGCCTTCAGGTCTTCCTCTACAACCAGAGGTCCGCGTGAGGTGTTGATGATAATAACGCCATCCTTCATCTTTGCAATGCTGTTCTTATTGATCATGCCCTGTGTTGAGGGGAACAGCGGACAGTGGAGAGAAATAACATCGGATTTTGCAAGAACCTCATCCAGTCCTACAACTTTAATATTGTCTGTCTCCAGGGATTTATTGGGATACTCGTCAAATGCAAGCACCTTCATGCCCAAAGCAACTGCGATCTTAGCGGTATTCTGGCCGATACGTCCGAAACCGATGATACCCATTGTTTTGCCGGCAAGCTCAATAAGCGGGAAATCCCAGAAACACCAGTCCGCATTGGTTGTCCATCTGCCGGCCTTAACAGCGTTATTATGATGCCCTACATGATGGCAGATTTCTAAAAGCAATGCAAATACCATCTGGGCAACCGCAGTGGTTCCGTAAGTCGGAATATTGGTTACGGCGATGCCTTTCTCTTTTGCTGCCTCTACATCGATAATGTTGTATCCGGTTGCTAAAACACCGATAAATTTAACGTTCGGGCAGGCGTTCAAAGTCTCTCTTGTAATGGGTGTCTTGTTGGTATAGATATAGTCAGCATCTCCGATTCTGGAAACAATCTGGTCTGCGGGAGTTCTGTCATAAACCTTCAGCTCTCCCAATGCTTCCAATCCGCTCCAGGAAAGGTCTCCCGGATTTTCGGTATACCCGTCCAAAACAATTATTTTTGCCATGATTCATCTCTCCTTTTTATTAATTAATTTTTTTTTGCAAATTTACCAAGATATGCTTCAATAACTCTTGGATCATTCTTTAGTTCAGAGGAGGAACCCTCCAGTTTGACACTTCCACCATCTATTATATAGGCATAGTGAGAAATTTCCAGAGCCAGGCGAGCATTCTGCTCAACCAGCAAAATAGGAATCCCCTGTTGTTTATTAATCTCTACGATCTTTTCAAACAGTTCCTGTACCACAAGGGGTGCAAGTCCCATAGAGGGCTCATCCAGCATCAGAACTGCAGGCCTGGCCATCATTGCGCGGCCGATGGCCAACATCTGCTGCTCACCGCCTGAAAGGCTCCAGCCAAGCTGGTTCTTTCTTTCTTCCAAACGGGGGAACAGTTTATAGACCTCTTTCAGCTCTTTATCATAGGGCTGTCTGCCAAAAAATCCATGCCAGTTGACCGTTCCGGTCTCCAGGTTTTCACGGACAGTGAGTCCCGGGAAAATATGGCGTCCTTCCGGTACGTGGATGATTCCCCGGCGGGCAATAAAACGGGAATGCTTGTCGATGATCTCGCCCTTGCCCTCGACGATGATAGAGCCGGTACGTTTGATAGTACCCGAGATGGCATTGAGCAGTGTCGTCTTGCCCGCGCCGTTGCTCCCGATGAGACAGGTTATTTTTCCTGCTTCCACATGGACGTTTATGCCCTTGAGGGCTTCAATGGGCCCATAATATGCATGTAAATCTGTAATCTTAAGCATTAACATCCCTCCCCAAATAAGCCTCTATAACCGCTTCATTTGAAGATACCTCGGCAGGGCAGCCTGTTCCGATAACCTTACCAAATGACAATACAACGATATCTTCACATATATTCATAATCATATCCATTGAGTGCTCGATGAGCAGTATGCCTATTCCGCGCTCTTTTGCGGCATAGTTCAGGAGTGCCATAACGTCATCAATTTCTTTATTGTTGAGGCCTGCCGCAGGCTCGTCGACCAGCATGACTTTCGGGTGAGAGAGCATGGATCGGACAATTTCCAGCTGTTTTCTCTGTCCATAGGCCAGCGCGCTGATATCATCCTCCCAATCGAAAGTGAAATCAACGAATTTCATGAGCTCCTTCAGCTCTTTCTCAAAATCAGAACCTTTTTTGCCAAAATAGCTCTTTAGATATCCAAACTGGTTTGCCAGGTCGGTGCCTAAAAGCAAATTGTCCTCGATGCTCGAACGCTGCAGGAAACGCGGTGTTTGGAAAGTACGGCCAATTCCCATGCGCGCCCGCATATGGGAAGGAACATCGGAAATATCCTGCTCGTCCAAGAAGATTTTACCGCTATCAGGAGTATATATACCGCTGATAAGGTTCATCAGTGTGCTTTTGCCCGCGCCGTTAGGACCGATCAGTCCGTGAACCTCTCCGGGCAATACCGAGAAGGTTACGTCATCGGCTGCGACAACACCGCCAAACCTTTTGCATACTTTGTCCAGTCTCAAAATTGGTTTCATTGTTTTGGCCCCTCCTTTCCTGCGGTAACTTTTTTCTTGCTATATAATTTTCTTTTTAAGCTCTTAGCAAAACCGGATGCCAGGCCTGCAAGTCCCATGGGCATGAATACCATCAGCAGGATAACACCGATGCCATAGATAAGCTGCAAATATTGCTGCATGAATCTCAGCCATTCAGGGAGCATGGTAACCAGTACCGAGCCTACGAAAATACCGGCTGTATTATTGACACCGCCAAGCATTGCCATAATGATGTAAGTGGTGGCGCGCTCGTAAGTGAACATATCAGAGGAAACAAACTGGCTATGCATCGCATAGAGAGATCCTGCAACCGCTGCGAGAACACCGGCTATGGTGAATGCGACGACTTTTGTCATATATACATTTATACCCAAAGTTTGGGCTGCTATCTCATTATCGCGGATTGCTGCAAGAGATCGGCCCAGCTGGCTGCGGCGGACTCTTTCTACAAGGAATGCGATAACCAGGACAAAAGCGGCCAGTATATAAAACCAATCATTATAATTTTTAGGGCTAAAGCCAAACAAATTCAGTGTTGAAATATTTGAAATACCGTCCGGTCCGCCGAAAAGAGGCTTATAGCTCAGGTAAAAGGACCAGGATACCTGCACCAAACCAATAGTGGCAAAGGTAAAGTAGGTGCCTTTCAGACGAAACAGGATCAGGCCGGCTCCAAATGCAAGCAGTGCTGAAGCCAGCAGCGCAATAACAAGCGCCAATGCAGTATTCATGTTAATGCCATTTCGGCCTGAGCAAAGATTGGCGGTAATATAAGCGCCTACGCCCATAAACGAAACGGTTGCAAAGGAAAGCTGACCGCCCATACCAAGCATAACAGAGACACCATAAGTAGCAATTGCATAGATCAGTCCCAGATTTACAATCATCATTGAGTAGCCTTCATTGGTATTCGGGATGACTATGACAAATATTGCTGCGGCTAAAAATATCAGTAAGGTTGAAGGCTTTATTTTCATTCTTTTTTCCATCTCTTACCCCTCACGCCTTATCGGCAACTTTCTCACCGAATAGTCCCTGCGGCCTGACCAGCAGCATTGCAATCAGCACAATAAAGACGACAGCATCTTTATACTGTGAAAATTGGATGGTACTGAAGGATTCCACAAGGCCAATAATCAGAGAACCAATAATTGCGCCCTTGATATTTCCGAGACCTCCGATTACGACGCCTGCGAAAGCTCTGAGCTGCAGTGAGCCCAGTGTATTACTTACCATAAATATAGGAGCAATCATATAACCGCCGGTCGAAACCATGATAACAACTATAATGTAAGTGGCGGCAGTTGTTAAAATAGTAGGTATTCCGAGCAGTTCAGCGGCATATTTATCCTGTGCGGCTGCTTGCATCATTCGGCCTGCATAGAGTTTTTCAAAGAGCACAAAAACAAGCCAGATCAAAACAGCGCCGACAATAATGGTGAGAACAAACTGCCATTGCAGCTTGATGCCAAATAGATTCAGTACTGCCGCTTTACCGGTTTTAGGGTTTTTCATAAGCGGGGGCATGGAACGGGGAAGGCTTCCCCATATAAGGGTGGCAATTTCCTTCAGAGCCATTGCCGCACCCATGGTTGATATAACAGTAGCTGTCGGATAGGTTGCATCCTTAAGCGGCCAATATACTGTAAACATAAATATAACGCCGATAACTGCAAAGCTGATCAGGGCCAACGGAATCATAATCCAAAGAGGTAATTTCAGATCCACAGTTAATGCGCAAGTCACAAACGCACCAAACATCAATAAATCGCCCTGTGCGAAGTTCATTACGCCGATTGCACGAATGAGCAGAATCAATCCCATTGCCATAAGTGCATAAATCATACCCATGGCTATTCCATTTACCGACAGCGAAACAATCGTATTAATATTCATTGAATCACCTTATATAATGAAAACCAGAAAATGTTTCATTACCCTTTCCCTATAGAGTCAAGTCAATGGATGTAAGTAAAAACTGAAAACAGCATGGTTTTTACGAAAAGAAATAATTTGTATGTTTAAAGCAAAAAGTAATGGTTTAACAAGGCTTTTCGATAACATTCGCTGCTGGTTTCCAAAATTTTCACAAGTTTAAAAACAGGAGGCGGGATTACCCAGGATTGGGCAGCCCCGCCTCCTGCGGCGCCCTGAAGAAAAACACAGGGCGGTTTTACAATAATTATGTCCGATAGCATGGTTCTTCATGTAGTCAAAAAATTCGGACTCATTTCTTGCCAATAATTTTGATGCAATAGTCTGCATCTTCATACATTATATAGGTTTTATATCACTTCGAATCAGGTGGGTAACCTGCATACTTTCGTTATCTGGACTTAACGGTATCCATCATAATAGCCTTGCCGCCTTCATTATGCGTCATGAACTGACTGGTGGAGAAGCAGTGGGTGTCGGCATAGCTGTATACAGACATTGCGCCATTGAAATCCTTAATTTCTTTAAGTGCATTGTTGATTGCTTCTTTATCGGTAGTGGTGTTAGCAATCTCACAAGCTTTCTTAAAGAGCATCATGGAATCGTATACAGTTACTGCGGGCATATCGGAATCAGCGCCATAAGTGGTTTTATAAGCTTCAGCAAATTTCTTGCCTTCCTCAGTAGCAACCTCAACGGTCCAGTCGGCAACAGCATACCAGCCGTTTGCAGCATCACCTGCATTGGTACGGCAAACTGCGGAAGCCCAAGATGAGGACCCAAGCAGAGGCATATCCAGACCGTTGGCGTCAACTTGCTGGCAAATCAATGCAGCAGGCATTTGGTGGCCGATTGCAATCAGACCGTCGCATCCGGAGTTCTGGATTTGTGTGATCAAGGGTGTGAAATTTTTCTCATCAACTACGAAGCCAAAGAGATTTTTCTCAGGAACTTCAATTCCGAGGTTCTTTAAAGCTGCAAGTGTCTGATCTTTAAGGCCTGTGCCAAAGCTTTCTGTTGAATAGAGAATAGCGGGATTTTTCATGCCCAGGTTCTCGGTAGCAGCTTTTGCAAGCAGAATACCGGACTGGTCGTCAGTCATACGAGCCTGCCAGATGTAAGGATTGTTTTCTTTTGGAATATTAGCAGAAGATCCGCCGGCAAACATGGTGATTTTCTTCTCCAATACAACAGGAGATGCAGCGATGCAGTTGCCGGAGTAGGTTGAACCAAAGAATGCTACGACTTCATCATAGTTCATAATCTTGGTCATAGCGTTTACGGACGCCTGAAGGTTATCAACTTCATCCTCGAAAACGAGCTTCAGCTCTTTACCCAAAATTCCACCGTTTTCGTTGATTTCTTTCGCAGCCATTTCAGCGCCGTTCTTAACATATTCACCAACCATTTTATTGGTTCCGGTGATCGGAGCAACAACGCCAAAGGTTACTGAACCATCGAGTGTCTGAGAGTTGCCGCCGCTTGCGGAAGGTGCTGCTGAGGAAGCTCCGGGTGTTTGACTGCCGGAACCTGATGTGTTGGAAGAACAGCCTGCCACAACAAGCATTACGGCTACTAAGATCAATGCAATGAATCTAGTTTTTCTCATTTTTCTCTTCCTTTCTTAATGTGCAGTTTTACACTGTTTGTAATTAGCATTGCTGATTTACAAAATTTAGAGAAATTACATTGGATAATACGACGTCGTACATATTATGTTAGCATCATACAGAAATGATGTCAATATTAATATGAATTTTATACAAGATCACTATATTGTATTTAAAAATTTGTCTAAAAAGCTCAAAAAAGCTTAAAATTGAGCGCAATTAATAGAAGTCTATCAATGGCGTTGAATAAAAATGGAATCAGAATTTGTCAGACTGCTTTATATCAGAATCAAATTTATTTTTTATTTCCTCTAAATTCCGCCTATTGTATATCAGATGCTTGTGCATCGCGTCGCTTGCTTTATTGGTATTATGCTTTGCGATAGCATCGATAATCTCACGGTGAACATAAATTGCATTCATGCGTTCCGAATGACGCGGAAAGGTATTATATATGGAGATACCCGAGGTGATAATTGGAATCAGGTTCGGCATTACCAGGTTGCGTGTGCTCTGGGCAATGCAGGTATGCAGCTCAATATCGATATCGCTGTAATCAATATTTTCAGTGGCCAGACGTTCAACTTCGGCACTGAGCTCCTGCATTCTCTGGATTTCGCATTCCTGGGCATACTGTGCTGCAAAGGCCGCGATTTGCGGTTCTAAGATCAGCCGGATCTCAATGAGGTCCGATGCTAGTTTATACTTATCCCTAAAAAAGGCAAGTCCAAGGGGATCAGATGCGACACCGGGCTTTTCAGTAACAAAAGTTCCTTTTCCCCGGCGAATTTCGAGCACATTTCGTGAAACCAAAAGCTTAACAGCCTCTCTGACTGTTCCCCTGCCCACATGAAGTTTTCCTGCCAGTTCAAATTCATTAGGCAGCTTTTCGCCGCAGGTGAGGTTCTGGTCTATAATCAGCTGCAAAACAGAATCCGCAACTCTTTCGGCCAATGATCCTTCATTTCCGACAACTGCTTCAAACATTCCGAACACCAACTCCATTTTTTAGTTATACGACGTAATACGTATTATGTATTATTCATTCTAACAAATAATTAAATAAATAACAAGAGGAACGCAAGCTAAATTGCTAAAAACTTTAGAAAACCAGCACCCGGCTTCATCTATTTTACATAAAAAATAAATGCTTGAAAATCTCCATACGTCTATCCCTATCAAAAAGGTCGAAAAACGTATAATACTGTCAAATATTATATTAGCAGATAAATTGGCAATTGACAATAAATGAACAGGGTCCCATTAAAAAATCTGCCGCCGATGTTCTGCTAAGATTCCCGCTTTTAAGATCAGCCCAGCGGCAGAATAATGATTTCCAGCATCCCGAGACCGTCTTCCACAATAACACTCATGGTGATTTGAAGCTTTGCTTTGCTGTTGGTGTAAACAATAACGGTATTTCCGTCGTCATTTTTTAAACCGGATAAATCTGAAAGAGTAAATCCCCAATCCAGAAGCAAGTCGCTGTAATCCAATACAACCTGACCCTCCGGATCCACCGCCAGGATATCATAGGCTAAATAATCGTAATACAGGCCCTTTTCATCGTATGTGCCATAGGCATAATACCCGACTCCGGCATATTTTCCAAAATCCGGAACCCCTTGGGCTTCCTGGTAGCCCACAATGCTTACAGGCAATTTTGCAGTATCATCGGTTATCAGTATTTCCAGATAGGCTTGACCTTCCACAATGACTTCATCCATATAAACACTTTTGCGGAGTTCTGAGTTGGAATATCTGTACCCCGTATTGCCGTCACTGTTAGTATAGTAATACATATAAGAGAACCCTCTGTCAATGAGCAGGCCGCTGTATTGATCCATGCATTGATCCACCGACCGCTTCCCGGTGATTTCTTTCACGGGGTAATCGTAAAAAACGGAGCCGTTCTCTAAAGCATCATGATATTTCTCCTTAATTCCAAAATAAGCTCCAAAGTCCGGCACGTCGGAAACATCCGGGTATTCTGCAACCGAAGAAACAGTGCCTTTATATTCCCCTTCATAGATTTTTGCATAGGGAATCCCTTTTGTAGTTAAATCAAGGTCCATAATGGTATCAAGAGGCACCGCCAAATTTACATTCTGCCCCGAAAGCGATACCGCCGACGTAATTCCGATGGCCTCTCCATACTCATTTAATAATGCGCCGCCGCTGCTTCCGGTTGAAATGGGCGCGGAAATCTGGATAAAGGGCAGGCTGTCTTCGCTTAAAGTACGGCTCCGGTTGCTTACAATGCCGTCGGTAATAGAATTTTGAAGACCGAGGGGGCTTCCGATGGCATACACTACATCTCCATTGCTGACCGTTGATGAATCCATCATGGACAGGTAGGGAAATGCTTTTATAAAGTTTCCGGATAAAGCCTCCCTGGAAACTCTGACAACAGCGATATCCCTGTCCGCGTTATAATAGATGACATCCTCAATTCTGTATTCCGAGCCGTCGGTCGTTGTGGCGATGGCGGCTTTGGTCCGGTCAATGACATGGTAATTTGTTACCGCGACCCCCTCTGCAGAGATGAAAAACCCGCTGCCGGAGGCTATGGGCGCGGCCTCCCCAAGCCCTGTATCGGTATTGTAAACCTCGATGTAAAAGACAGCCGGAGAAGCTTTTCCAGCCACTTGTTTTGCGGTTAAGGAAGCCCTGTGCAATAAACCGGATAACCCCGCGGCTTCAACGCGGTCGCTTTGCACGGCACCGCTTGCCAGTAAAGAAGACAGCAGCGTGATATCGCTTCCCTTTTTAACCTGGGAAAGGGCATCACACGAAATAACGGCGATATCGCCCCTGCTGAAATGAGATGTTCCATTATGTTCTCTATTGGTAAGGCCCAGCTTATCCGATAACTCCCAGGCCTTATTCCAGGCAAAATCCGTCTCTGAACTATAGCCTAAAGCCCGGAGAACAAATGTCAGGTACTGGCTTGCCATAACCGTCTCATTGCCCCCGAAGGCGGCGGCGCCGGTCCCCTGTGTCAGTCCGTTGGCATAGGCATATCCCACATAGGGGGCTGCCCAGGGCGCTACATCGCGAAAAGGGGTATTCCAATTTCCTGATTGGGCCTCATTTTCTTTGCCCAGCAGCCTTACAAGCATGGTAATGGCCTCATACCTGGAAGGTGCGCGGTCCAGGTCATAGACCGGTGTGCCGTCGGAATTTGTGCCGGTTCCTTTAAAAAGCCCCAGTGTATAAAGGGTATTTGCAGATTGAAAAGCATCATTGCCGGCGGCAAAAGCCGGTTGAAATATAAAAAAGACTAAAATGACGCATATGATTGCTGCAGCGCGTTTCTTCATGTCAGGCCCTCCCGATGGACTAAAATCCCGTATTCCTTGTTCATTTATCTTTACGCAATGCCGGAAACAATTAATTTCCATTTACTTCATTGTAGCTTATCCCCCTTAGGGTGTAAATGGATTACCGAAAAACAGAGCTTTAGCCGTTGTCCGCTTTTCTCCTTTAACGCTGCTGCAAATTTATAAATATATTTTCATACAATAATAGCCATAGAAAACTTCTATGGCTATTTGACCTGATTCCTTTTTTACGGCTTTGAGAAATCTGCCGCAAATGCTCTTAATTGAGTTCTGATCGTTTCTCCGGACCGGATTTTAATACCTTCATTGTGGCTGATAGCTTTTTCAAGATCTGGGTGCATGGTCGACCATGGCTCCAGCGCCAGGGTATAATTCCTGCCGTACCAAGGGTAGCCCTCCTGGGCGCAATTGGGCGCCCACACCCAAATATAGGGAAAGAGAGATTTATCCCATTCCATGCCAAAGCCAATCTGGAGATTCTTGTTTTCTATGCAGTATTTTCCTTCCTCTATGCCCCCAACAGCATATTCCAGATAAGTTTTTTCATCCGGGGGCAAGACCTTGCTCAGATCCCTTGTATTTCCGTCGATGTCCTTGGCATACGGCCACATAAATTCGCTGTTTTTAGGCAAGGCCATCGGAATATCTGTTGTTTTGATCTTGCACCGGCCGTTAAGATGTATGACGCAGCTGTCGTCAAGAAACAGCGGGCCTACCGCAGGATGATGCCCCCAGGCGAATTCCATCCCGGCAGAGCCCTCGTTGGTTACCTGCTCGTCAATAGTTAAAACAGGCTCGTTTCTTTTGATCGTGAGGGTTTTTTCGAGCAGGTAAGGTGTTCTGACTGTTCTGACCCAGAATTTTACCTGGATCTCATCGACGGTATCTTTTTGGATGGTGTATTCCCATGGGAGCTTGCATACCTCGCCATGGGTGCCCAGCACAGCGCCCATATAGCCGCAGGGTGCTCCGATATTCGGAAAGAGCTCCTGCCAGCCGCCTTCATAAAGGTCGAGAAACGATCCCCCAGGCTGTTCACAGGTTGCAGTAAAATTGCCGGGATTGCGAACGCCGTGAAAGGAATGCCACATAAAGTCGATATCCTTTGGCTTGTAAATGAACTCATAGATATCGGTGCCCTTGTCGGCCAGAGCGGAAACCTTGATCAGCTCGTTTTCCATGGTCAATACTTTAAGTCCCTTGTAGATATACTCACGAATTCTGCATCCATAGTTCCTTTGATTCAAATATTTTTCCATCATCAGTTTGCTATCTCCATGCTTTATTTTGCAGCCACATGCAATTTTTATTTTTTATAATCAGCCCTGATTGCCGCTATTTAAATAACTACGGTGTTCCAACCCATCAGCTGACTGAACTTTTTGATCTCGCCAATATCCGGCGTGTAGCACATCGCTGAATGGTGTGTACCGCCTGCCATTGAAAACCTGGCCAGGAATTCCGAAATATTGCACTCTGGTTTAAACCATGCATGGATACTGTCTTTTAGCTTATCTTCACCACTGACACTTATGATCTCACCTTTTGCAATAATGAGCGTATACTTATCGTTGCCAACCGGCGCCAGGTTTACCAGCGCAACCTGGCCGGGCCTATATAAACCATAGGCAATAGCCGGATTTTCTGCATCGGTATAGGGGAAATCCATTTCCACAAGCTCGGGCTTATTTACTGCAAGAGAAATATTCATTTCTCCCATGTGACTTAGAAATATAGTATCATTTTTCCAGTCGGGGCAAAACATCTCGGTAAACGACGTCTCTTTATATTCGGAAGCCAGGGCCCCTGCCAGAGCAGCTGTTAACACGTCTCCCTCGCCGGCGTACCCTATCCCCTCCGCCATTTGCTTTTCTATTTCTAAAAATGGCATGACGCCCATTTGAGATTTCTTTGTGATGTTCAGAAAATTTACTGTAAAAGCGTCAAGACGCTCATTTTTTATCCATTTGCGAAGCGCAAGACCAGCTTTAACAGATTTGTAATGTGTTTCATAATGAATATTGTCCGCGTTAAACTGCACTTTGTCGGCTTTTATTTCGTTGTCGATTTCCTGTTGGCTAACAGTGTCTAAAAGCTCTTTTGATTTATTAAAATCAAATTCTACGGTGTCTATACCAATAGCTTTTTTAAGCTTGTCAAAGGGTATGGCAAAATCACCCATTCCTTTGAAGGGCACTCCCATAATACCTACTCTTGCCGTTTTCATCTTTGCGGCCATTCTGGCCGCTCTGGCCCATGATACAACACGGTCCACAACATCGGAGTTCTGCCAGTGTCCGGCTTCTATATGATAAGCCTTGTTATTGCGTTTCAGTAAATTACACAAGTCCTGGACACCGTGAATCCCGTGATTGAACATGATCTCTTCTACAGGTGTATTGTTATCAAATATGTAAGTCGGTGTTGTATCGAGTACTATCAACGGCAGATCAGTTTTTATCAGCGCCTCGTATGATTCCAGTGATGGTGAATATGCTAAATGTAAAGTAATAATGGCGTCAACGCCTGATTGCTCGAAATGCTCCACTGCCATTTTAAATTCAGGTTTTATCCGGCATATCCCCGGACACACCACATCCACATGCCGCTTTTTCAATTCACCGCAGATAATTTCAACAAACTCATTGACTCTTGTCCTTAAGCCGGGGGAAGTCTGATCATATAATTGAAGATATAGCGGCAGAAGTCCAACTTTAGAGTTATTCATTCTATTAACACCTCATTAGTCGTTAATTGTTGGATATAAAGTTGCAATTGATTGTACAGCTAAGCCATTGCAAAACCCTAACAGTTTTTACTTTGGGAGAGAGCAAAAAGCTTGCTCCCTCCCGGTTTATTACTTACTTATCGTAAACATATTTGGCTTTAAATTGCTCCACATTATCCTTTGTGATTATAATTGAACCTGAATCGACCTTTGTGGGCAGTGGATTTACACCGCCGCCGATATAATCCTGGATCACCTTAAGATTTCCGTTTGCATAGTCATGGAGCCACTTTGTGGCAATATAGCCTTCGACATATGAGTTCTGAGCAAAAGAAGCTGAAATTTCGCCATCTTCAATAAGCTCCAATGTGGCACTGTCCCTATCTCTTGCAACAATCTGGACCTTTCCTGACAATCCGGCTTCACGAACGGCAGTGGCGGCGCCAACACCGGAAGGGGCCTGCATTCCGACAATGCCTGCCACATCAGGGTTCGCTTGCAAGGCTGCTCCGATTTGAGCGGCGGCGATGCCGGAATCCGCTTTATCGTCAACCTTTGCTACGATCTCAATATCCGGATACTTTGCAAGAGCATCCTCACATCCCTTTTGATTGGCTAAACTAGAGGGCTGTCCGCTTCCCAGTGCGGTAGATGTTATTACTTTACCCTTGCCTCCGATGAGCTTGGCAACGGTTTCACCCATCTCAAAGCCTACATTATAGGGTTCGCATCCAAGGAATGAAAGCCTTTTGGACTCTATATCAGTGTTCACTATAATGACGGGCACTCCTGCGTCAATCGCATTATCTATAGCCGCTCCGGTCTCGGCAAACTGGCCGTGCAAAATGATACCGGTTACTTTTTTTGCAACTGCCTGTTCAATAGCTTCGACCACCTTTTCAGGGGATAATTCCTGCGGTCCTGCGTAATACCAGTCAGCGCCAAGGTCTTTTGCCGCATCATTGACACCTGCTTTCAGAGCGTCGAAGAACTCCAGTTGGTGAAGGCTCATAATAACTGCATATTCTTCTTTTTTACCGGCATCGGAAGAAGCTGAAGGTTTATTGGTTCCCTGCGCCGCCGGAGCAGAATTGGAGCAAGCTGTCATGGTAAACACGAGCATTGCCAGGATAACAAATAATACGGATAATCTTTTCATTTTCATTGAATAATCCCTCCAATATTTTTTATAACCTATAGAATCGGTAATGTTTGTTACGAAAAAGCCTGAAGCAGACCACCGGTGTTTTCGTTTATTGGCGAAACTTTACACCTCCTCCCGTTTATTTTTTTGTTTACAGGTATTACACTCCCGAAGCATATTTCATGATCATTTCCTCCGTCGCTTCAGCATTGCTCAGTTCCCCGGTTATTTGCCCCTCATGCATCACCAGGATTCGATCACAGCTTGCCATGATTTCCGGCATTTCAGATGAGACGATGATAATGGCTTTGCCCTCCTTTGTCAGATCCCGAAGCAGATTGTGGATCTCGGCCTTTGCGCCTACATCGACACCCCTCGTCGGCTCATCGATCAGGATAATGTCGGGGTCAGCTGTAAGCCACATGGACAGAAGGACCTTTTGCTGATTGCCGCCCGACAGATTCATGGTCAATTGATTCAGCCCCGAAACCTTAATTCCCATTGCATCAATATATTTTTTTGCGTTTTCAGCCATCAGCCCTACATTTACAAGTCCTTTTTTTCTGAACCTTCGGGTACTGGCTGCGGCAATGTTCTTTCTGACATCCAGGCTGAGAAAAAGCCCCTGTACTTTTCTTTCTTTTGTTATAAAGGCCAGCTTATTTTTCTTGGCATCCATTGGAGAATTGATTTTTACTTTTTTATTGTTGATCAGTATTTCACCCTGACTCACGCTTCGCCATCCAAAAATTGATTCGAGAAGCTCTGTTCTTCCTGATCCTTCCAAACCCGCAATACCAAGTATTTCGCCCCTCTTGAGTGAAAAGCTGACATCTCTCACCGTGGTGCCGCTCGTTAAATTCTTTACAGCAAGAATTTCTTCGCCGATTTTACTCGTGCCTACTTTATAGTCATAAGCCACATCGCGTCCCACCATTAACCGGACAAGCGTCTCCTTCGTTGTTTCCGGTGTCTTTTTAAAAGTGCCGACATGATTCCCGTCTTTTAAAACGGTGATATTATCAGCAAGATAAAGAATTTCGTTAAGCTTATGTGAAATGTAAATAATCGTTATTCCTTTTTCCTTTAACTCTTGAATTAAACTATAGAGCTTATTGATCTCCACCTCAGTCAAAGCTGATGTAGGTTCATCAAGTATCATAATTTTAATGTCGAGCGACAACAGTTTTGCGATCTCAACCATTTGCTGCGAGCCCAGACTGATATCCTTCATGGCCGCGGTCTCGTCAATATACGTAAGCCCCGCATTATCCAAAACTTTTCGTGCGTCGGTATTTAATTTGCCGTAATCAATAAGGCCTTTTTTATGGGGCAGATTATTGGCGAAGAGATTTTTAGCAACTGTCAGGTTAGAAAAATTACTGAGTTCCTGATATACTATTCCAATGCCTAATCGGATAGAGTCTGCCGGGCTTTTGATAGATGCTTTTTCCCCGTCGACAATGATATCGCCCGAATCCGGTGTATATGCTCCGGAAAGTATTTTCATCAGCGTCGATTTTCCCGCGCCATTTTCTCCGACAATACAATGGGTTTTGCCTTTATCAATATCAAAGCTTACATTTTGAAGAGCCTTGACACCCGGAAATTCTTTGTTCACATTGATAAGCTTAATTGCTGGAACATCCATGGATTTTTCCTCCTTATCATCCATTTGATTTCATCCTGCTTTAACGAGCTGATTTTTTCATTCTGCTTGCCTTATCAATGGCTATTGACAGAACTAAAATACTTCCGGTTATAACTTGAGTCCAGCTTGGATTGATATCAAGAAGCACCAGTGAGTTATTCACAATCTGCATGAGCGTAACGCCCAGAACGGCTCCGAAAATGGTACCTTCTCCGCCATCCATGGAGACGCCGCCTATCAAGAGCGCGACAACATTTCTGAATTCCAGTCCCGAGCCTGCACTCTGGCTTACAGCACCAAGCCTTGCTGCAAGAACAAGACCTGCAAAAGCTGACATAAACCCCGTCAATCCATAGCTCACATACGTGAATAGCTCTGTGTTCATACCGGCAAGTCTGGCAGAAGCCTGATTTCCGCCTATGTAATAAGCACGGTTAAAGAAATCGATATACTTTAATACAAACATGCCAAGAATGACGACGCAGACCATGTAGACAATGGGAAGAGGTATTCCGAACAGTTTGGCTCTGCCAAAACTTTTAAATCCATCAGGAAGGTTTGCGACCGTACTTCCGCTGGATATGACCAGTGCAAGTCCCTTGTAGGCCATCCATGTGCCCATGGTTGCAACTAATGGTGTAATACGAAATTTGTTGATGATAAGCGCATTTAAAAGACCTAAAAGTATACCGCTTACAAGGCCGATTAACATGCCGGTAATTGTAGAAGCACCGTTATTCATGGCCATACAGGCAATAAGACTGGAAAGAGCCAAATTTGATCCGACAGAAAAATCAATATTTCCTGCAACCAGAGATATTGCCATAGGAACGGCTATAATCATATCAACAGACATACCCTGCAGCATAACGGTTAGATTAGCACTAGAGGCAAAGGTATCTGTGGACAAAGTCAGTGCGGCGACGATAACGGCCAAAATGAGAATCAGTGAGAATTCCCTGGCCTCCAGAATCCTCCTAAAGAAACTTTTCTTTTCCAAAGTTTTTTCTTTTTTTTGGATGACTTCCATTAAGGTTTCAGCATTCATGGACATCTTAATTTTCCTCCTCATAACTAATTTTGTTTTTCACTCGGGTGCAATGTTTGTTATAAAATAAAACTTAAACCTTGTTTAAGTCTGTCATTTAATGAAACCGGTATTCTTTGAGGATCAATCGAGACATTCACTTGTAAAAATAGATATTTTCGTAAAAATTTTTTCTTTTTCAGGTTTCTTGTGATGTAAAATATACTCGCAAAGAGTTTTAAGAGATATATAGCCCTGGCTTTCAGGCTCCTGTGTAAGTATTACCTTTATATAGCCTTCCTTCATGAGGTCATGGGTTTCCTTGGAAAAATCATAGCCAAGAATGACGATATCTTTTCTGTCCAATTCCTTTAAAACATTGCCAGCTATGTACACATCGGCATCAGTGCAGAAAATCCCCTTCACCTCTTCATTCAATACAATACTCTTGACCATATCGTAATACATATTTTTATTAAAGGGTGTGTTGATTTCATATACCTCGATATTGGGGTAGACTTCATTAACTCTGTTTTTGAAGCCTCTTATTCTTTCAATGGATTGCATGTGTTCGGTGGCTTGATTGATGACAAAAACTTTACCTGATTTGCCGATATAATTAGCCAATATTTGTGAAGCGATACGACCGGATTTATAAGCCTCGGGCCCTACATAAAAAAGTCTCTTGCTTTCGGGTGCATCGGCGCCAAAGGTGGCGACGACCTTGCCGGCATCAACAAGCCGTCCTATATGCTTATTCAATCCGGACGCAGAGATAGGCTGAACTATGACGCCTTTGATATCATCTCTTTCCATAAAGTCCTCCAGTATTTTCTGCTGAGCTTCAAGCGCAAAGCTGCTTACCTTATGGAATTCAATGGATACGCCAAAGTCACGGAGCTCTTCAGCACAGTCAATAAATCCTTTGTCTACCTCGGGAAAGTAATATTTGGAAACATCGTTGTAAACAATGGCAATTCTGATATCATAGTTCTTTGCAAGTGCACTGGCTATCCGGTTAAATTTATAATTCAGCGCTTCAGCGGAAGCCGTTATTTTTGTCCTGGCCTTTTTACTGACGCCTTCGGAATCATTAAATACCTTTTTAACCGTTCTTAGGGAATAGCCCGAATGTTCTGCGACATCTTTCAATGTTATTCTGTTTTGCGCCATATTTCACACTCCAATTTTGCACTCGCGTGAACTTTCATAGATAGTATACAATGCCCGAACATATTATGCAAGCAAAATTATTAAAAATAAACGAAAACTTCATAACAAAAAAAATGCACGATGTATTTTATGGATTAACTCGTGCATTTTTCCTACAATTGAGCCTGTGAAATTTATTTTTTCAATCAGCGAATAAACTGAACATTATCTGGAAAAATCTATAGCCCGTGCTTTTAATTGAGTTCTGATCGTTTCTCCGGGCCGAATTTTAATACCTTCATTGTGGCTGATTACTTTTTCAAGATTTGGGTGCATGGTTGACCATGGCTCCAGCGCCAGAGTATAATTTCTCCCGTACCAGGGATATCCGTCCAGTGCGCAATTAGGAGCCCATAGCCAAATATAGGGGAAACGAGTTTTATCCCATTCCATACCAAAGCCAATCTGAAGATTTTTGTTTTCTATGCAGTATTTTCCTTCTTCTATGTCTGCAATAGCAAACTCCAGATAGGTTTTTTTATCCGGAGGCAAAACCTTGCTTAAATCCCTTGTATTTCCGTCGATGTCCTGGGCATACGGCCACATAAATTCGCTGTTTTTAGGCAAAGCCATCGGAATATCTGTTGTCTTGATCTTGCACTGGCCATTAAGATGTATGAGGCAGCTATCATCAAGAAACAGCGGGCCCACTGCAGGGTGATGGCCCCAGGCGAATTGCATCTCGGCAGAACCTTCGTTGGTTACCTGCTCGTCGATAGTTAAAACAGGATCATTTCTTTTGATCGTAAAGGTTTTTTCAAGCAGGTAGGGTGTCCTGACTGTTCTGACAGTGAATTTTACCTGGATCTCATCAACCTGATCTTTTAAAATGGTGTATTCCCATGGGAGCTTGCATACCTCACCATGGGTACCCAGAGCTGCGCCCATATATTCGCAGGGCGCTCCGATATTCGGGAAGAGCTCCTGCCAGCCGCCTTCATAACGATCCAGGAATGATCCTCCAGGCTGTTCGCAGGACTCAACATATTTGCCGGGATTACGGATGCCATTAAAGGAATGCCACATAAAATCTATATCCTTTGGCTTATAAATAAACTCATAGATATCGGTGCCCTTATCGGCAAGAATGGAAATCTTGATCAGTTCGTTTTCCATGGTCAATACTTTGTTTCCATTGTAGATATACTCGCGAATCCTGCATCCATAGTTCCTTTGATTCAAATATTTTTCAATCATCAGTTTTTACCTCCATGCTTTATTTTGCAGCCACATGCAATTTACGAAAAGTGCACTAAAAGTGAACTGCCCTTGGAGCTGTATCTCCGAAGGGCAGGCTTTTTTTATTCACCAATCACCATTACCTGAACGGTCCGCTCCCGGGCCCGGGTTTGATCAAAATCAATAAAATGAATGAATCCAAAATCACCCAAGTCCAGTTTTCCGTCAATCATTACTATGGTTACATTTCTTCCGATAATAGAAGATCTGAGGTGCGCATCGGTATTATGGCACCCCCGTGCATCCTCCCCATGTTCCTCCGCAAATTTCAGCGCCTTGGGGCCCGGATGCAGGTACATCCCCTCCTTGCGGCAGGTAGGAACAATGTTCTCAAATACGTCCACCAGATCCTGCTGAAGGGTCTCCAGGCCAGTCATGGACATATCAAACGCGCATTCCTGCGTAATCACGCTGCAGGTTGTATGGTGGGAGTAAACAACAACTATGCCGTTTTTGATGCCCGATCTTGCAGCGATCTCCCTTGTCTGGGCCGTTACATCGTGGAATGTACAGACCCGGTCATTGGATTTGACTTTAAATTCCTCTCTGTATACCATATGTACTCTCCTATCTTTTATCGCTATTTCACTTTCTGCCCAGTTTTTTTAAATCATCGGCAGCCCGCCTGGTTGCAGCGATCATCTCATCAATCATTGCAAGGGGGTCCTTTGCATTCATGATGCCCGACGCTGCGCCGGCCGCCTCGGAACCGGCCATGATAAAATCGTATACCTGCTGCCCGTTGGTTATTCCGGCAGCCTGCTCCACCATAATATCCGGGTATATTGCCTTGATCACCTTTATGGACTCCATAACATAGCCCATATCGCTCACACCGCCGTCCGTACCGCCAATCAGTTCCGACGGCTCCGGATTGATGATATCCGGATGGAGCTGGGCGATGGCTTTTGCTTCAGCAATGGTGTCCGCACAGGCAAACACCAAAAAATCCAGTTCCTTTGCCCGGTCTATGGTGGCTTTGATTGCCGGCAGGGACATAGGCTTTTCGCAGTGATTCACTACGACACCCTTAGCACCGGCAGCCTTTAAAGCCTCAGGCAGAATATCCGCCATGCCGCGGCCCGGGCGGAGGGTATCCATATAAGGAGCAAGCACAATAAGGTTCTTGGTATTTTCTGCTATCCTGCGTATTTCAACCGCCGGGGTAATGAATAAAACATCAATATCATACTTTTGGGCAGCGGCATCGGCAGCTTTTGCATATTCAAGAACCTTATCTCCCCAAATATAGTTTTTTGTTCCGATTTCAAAATAAGGCGTTCTGATTACGGGTTTCATATATAATGCACCTTTCCTTTTTTTGACGTTCAGTCATTAAATTTTCCTATTAAAAACCTCTTTGGCATTATTGCAGAAGATATCTTCTGTTTCTTTACGGGAAAGGTTTGCCCTTTCCATTTCATTGAGCAAATTGTTGATCTGCTCATAAACGTAGAAGGTATACCCTGCTTCTATCTCCTTGGATTCATGGTGCTTATTCCACATGAAATCCTCTCTCGCAAGATTGATGTAAGAAGTTTCCGTCCATTTTCTGCGTCCATGCCACAAAAAGATCGGTATGTCCGTTCCAAATAGGATTTTCTTGTGACTGAGCTTTTCTAAGGCCATACGGTGCACTTCGGGATTCAGGACTGCGGCCGTATCAAAATAGAAGCCATGGATGTCCTCACCCATTTTTTCAACAGCCTGTTTAAAGAAATAAGGCGTAAAGCACCGGCCTAAATGAGCGATCACCATCTTCAGCTCAGGGTATTTCTGACGTATTTCTTTCAATTCTTTTATGTTGTTGTCGTCAGGCATTCTGCCCGCCCGGGGCAAATGCATCACGATTGGCATATGCAGCTTTTCCATCAGCTTTAACTGATCATGGGGCATAAACTGAAAAATACTGATTTCAGCTCCTTTTTTCCCGGAAACCATATCCGGATATGGTTTTACGCCCGAAAAGCGCTTGGTTGTCAATTCCCGTTCAATATATTCCAGAGAATAATCGGGCTTAATGGACATTAAGCCATAGGCAATTTTCCCCTCATCTGCGCATTTTGCCACATATTCATTGTTCTCTTCTAAATGAGCTTCACGAATAGGAAATGGAAAAGCAACTATATTCCATTTCTGGTCAGGAAAAAACGTGTCGTAATAAAACTTCGCATCATCCGCTGACATATGCATCCCAGACTGTAAGGCCCAGTCATCCGCAATTCTTTCCTTGGGGACATCAACGAGATGCTCCATAAGGTTAATATGCGTATGGCAATCTATAAATTCGTGGGGAATTCTGTCTTTGAGATGCTCTTCATAGAATTTTCTGTCCAACTCTGTGTAATGGAAATAATCATACCTCATTAAAATTCACCTTTCATTCATAAAATTTTTGCATACAGTCCCATAAACCGCGATATCTCATATACTTTTCCTCATAATACTTCCGGTTTTCTTCTGCCGGACTATACACATGTTCCACCCGGGTCATAGCCTTTGCCGCAGCTTCATAGCCGTCATACCAGCCCAGCCCGCAGGCGGCAATCATCCCGGCGCCCACAGCACAAATATCGGCCTGATTCAGACGTATTATGGAAATGCCGGTAATGTCCGCAATCATCTCGCACCATACCCGGCTCTTGGCAGCACCGCCCATCATAATCAGCTGGCGGACCTGGCATCCGTTTTCGGCAAAATCCTCCAATCCACGTTTTACTCCAAATGCTACCCCTTCCATAATGGCTCTTGCAAAGTCAAATTTGTCGCTGGCCAGGGTAATGCCTGTAAACGCCCCTTTAGCTTTCAGATTCCAGATCGGATACCCCGCTCCTGCAAGGTACGGATAGAAAGACAGATCCGGATCCTTCCGCTTTGCCACTTCCTTATCTACCTCGGCAAAGTTTTCCAAAAGAAATTGGTCCTTGTACCATTGCATGGAAGCACCGGAGCAGACCAGCGATGCAAGGGCGCCATAGAGGCCGGCAACCGGATGTTTTCCGGCTGCAATATAGCTTTTTGTGACCATCGGCTTTGTGCCGATCCCCAGAAGAACCCATGTCGTGCCGGCCGACAGGAGCATATCTCCATCATGCACCGCTCCGGCTCCGATGGCCGCACAGTATTGGTCATGAGCGCCGTTAAATACCGGAATTCCGGATTTCAGCCCCATAAGCCCCGCTGCGCTCTCGGAAAGCTCTCCCACCTTTGCTCCGGTTGACAGCACTGGCGGCAGCTCCTTCTCACAGATTCCGGAAGCCGCCAGCAGCTTTTTATCCCAGCAGCCCTTCTCAATATTATAAAGCTGACGCATAGCGGCATTTGTAGGGTCAATAACAGCCCTGCCCGTTAGAAACAGATTCAAATATTCAAGCGTGGAAAGGAAAGCAACCGCTTCTCCATACTGGGGCTGTTTTTTCATATGCATTATTTTTGCAGCATCCAGAGTGGGGTTGGCCTTCCAGCCCGTAGCCGCATAAATATAATCATCGGACAGTTTTTCCACCAGCTCGGCAGCTTCACCGGCAGCACGGCTGTCCATCCAGGTCAGCGCATTTCCAATGGTTTTGCCGTCTTTATCCATAGCAACACAACTGGCGCCTTGCGTTGAAAGTGAAATGGCTTCCACTTCCCTTGCGTCAATGTTCTTCATGGCTTCCCGGACTGCCGCCACAGCGGCTTCCGTCCAGTCCTCCGCACGTTGTTCCACCTGGCGGCCGCTGCTGATCAATTTATAGCCCTGACTACCGGTTGCAGCTACCTGACCATCTTTTGTCAATACAAGAGCCTTGGTACAGGTCGTCCCGACATCAATTCCAATTACAAACATTTTATTCTCCCTCAAAATTAAATTATTCTGTTAAAATACAGAAAATCCTTTAAAGCTTTATAGAGAAACAACGCATATCAACACACTGGATACCATTTTCAAAAATAGGCTCCGGGTAGTTATCCACAAAGAAATTGGGTATGGTATGACTGTACTGAAAATTCAATGATTTATAAAAACCTTGTGTTTGCGAGGTTGTGCCGACCAGCATATGGGTAAATTTTTTGGATGCCTCACCCATAATCAACCTCAGGAATGCTGAGCCTATGCCCTTGCCCTGAAGATTCTCCAGGACGGCTATATTCTTAAGCTCACATCCTCCGTCTTCCAGGGGATACAGTACCGCCACGGCGGCCGTGACCGCTCCATGCTGGTAAATATACAGATCCCCATCGGTTAAATAGCGCTTTATCATTTTAATACAGGGATCCGCCAACAAGAGGATACTCATATAATCTTCTTTGCCGCATTCAATTTTCTGGAGTTCCATAAGCACTCTCCTTGCTCGAAAAGCCGGGCACATCGCTGTCGGAAGAACGGCTTTCCGGGATTGAATTTTATAAAAGAAAATATAGCTTTCTTTTATAAAATTGTTTGCCTTTTAATACATGTTTATTATATATTATTCTGACAAAAAAAACAATACATTAGTATTTAAAAAATATTATTATCCTTTTTAATGTTACTATTCACAGCCTTTAAAAAAATCGAGTAGGAGGCTGCCCATTAATTGAGCAGCCGACCTCTCACGCCACCGTGCGTATCGTTCGGTACACGGCGGTTCAATCGCATAAGTGCAATTTGTGAAGATGCTCATACTGAGCCGGGAAGTCATAATATCCCGCCAGTGTGAGCTTTTCATTTGTAATGGAACGCTGTAAGACTGCGCTCCCGGCGATTCGCCAGTAACCCAGTCGGGAGTTTCCCCACTGATAAGCCTGTTCGTCCGGTACTCCCAATTTTCGTAGGTTTTGTACCTTCGTTTTCGGCTTCTTCCATTGCTTCCAGATATACATGCGGAATCTCCGCCGTAGCCAACCGTTCCACCTTTGCAATGCCTGCTTAATGCTGGCTATATAGTAGTAGCCGAGCCATCCGCGGATATAGACTTTCACGTTCTCCATGACCTTGCGCACATTTCTGCCTTGATTGCGGCGTGTCAGATCTTTCAACTTTCTTTTTGCCTTTGCCAGACTCTTTTCGTGCGCACGGATATAGATTCCGTTGCCGTTCTTTCCCAGCGTAAAACCCAGGAATTTAAACTGTTTGGAGTACACTCCTGTCGCCTTGCTCTTTTGAACATTTACCTGAAGTTTTAATTTGCCCTCCAGATATTTCCGGCTGGATTTCAGCAAATGTCCGGCTGCCCTTTGACTTTTCGCGAGTACTACGATGTCGTCCGCATAACGGATGACCTGCACGCCCCGTCTCTTCATCTCCTGATCAAATTCGTTCAGATAAATGTTTGCCAGCAGCGGCGAAAGAGGCCCGCCCTGTGGTGAACCTTCTTCCGTTTTACGCACGACGCCGTTTTCCATAACGCCGCTTTTCAAATACTTCTTGATGATGTTTGTTACACGTCGGTCATGGATTTGTCTGCGCAAAAGATTCATAAGCAGTTCATGGCTCAAGGTGTCAAAGTATTTTGAGAGATCTATCACCACAACTTGCGTGTAGCCCTGCTCCGCGTACTCTTTCACCTTCCGTATTGCCTGCTGTGCGCTTCGTCCCGGGCGGTAGCCGTAGCTTCCGTCCGAAAAGAGCGGTTCAAAGATGGGCAGCAGCTGCTGTGCGATTGCCTGCTGGATAACGCGGTCTACGACCGTCGGTATCCCCAGCTTTCGCATTCCGCTGCCTTCCGGTTTGGGGATTTCCTTGCGTCGCACCGGGTTTGGCTCATACTCGCCGTCCCGGATGCTTTTCAGAAGCTCTTCCCTGTGTTCTCGCAACCATGGCAGCGCTTCTTCGACGGTCATCCCATCTATTCCCGGCGCGCCGTGATTACGTTTAACCTGCTTGTAGGCTCTGTTCAGGTTATTTCTGTCCAGAATCTTCCCCAGCAGGTCTGCACCGTCTCTTTCTTCGTTCTCCCGAGTGCCGATGCTCCGCGCTCCCGCATACTCTTCGCGTTCCACGCTATCCCTTTGCGGGCAGCCCTTGTTCAGGTATTTTGCCATCCTCACTTCGGCTCTCCTTCCTTCGCTTACTCAAGACTTACGACTGTTCAGCCCTTCCCTGTATAAAACAGGTACTATGGCTTCGGCTGACTTCTCACGGCAAGCTTTACTCCGCCTTCGGATTCTCCTACTGACGTCCGTGAGATCTCCCCGGGTAACAACGATAACTTTCGTTTCATATAGCCGCCTCATTTACCGTGTGGGATTCGGGTAGCATTGGACTTCATTTTGTTGTGCAAACTCGTCCGTCCCTGTTCGGCCTTATATGAGGTTTCTGTTCGTCGGCCCGAAACTTTGCCCGCCAGAGTTCCTCGCTCTGGCATCCGGCTTCCTCTAGATTCCGTCTCTTGGCGGACACCCTTGCCTTCGGCTAACGCTTCCTACTGCCAAGCGCGTAGCGGACTTCCACCGCCGAGTTATCGCCCATGCCGGGCACACTAAAACAGCCGGTATGCTTTTCACATACCGGCTGCCGCTTTCGCTTTTTTATTGATTTTTAATTTTCTCACTGCATCTCTTGCAAACCATTATAGATTCATCTACGTCCTGCTCCGATCCGCAGAGCTTGCAAGTTGGTATTGCTTTTTGAATAACGATTTTGTCATTCTGTTCGGTAATGCTCAGTAAGGTTTCGTCCGTTATAGCGTATTTCTTTCGCATTTCCTTCGGAATGGTCACTCTTCCTAAAGTGTCAATCTTTCTGCAGCTTCCAAGCATGCTAAACACCTTCTTTCTATAAATCGTACGGATTGATCGTAATAATTTTTTTACCTTGCTGTAAAGCATAATGAACCGTATTTCCGGTTCCGCTCGGCTTACCGTTCCAGACGGCGATTATATAATCCGAGTTGTCAACAATATAACGGTTTCGCTTATTCATACAGTCCGCGGTATAGGCATGCTGCAGTAAAGTCACCTTATCGCAATATTCTAAAATTTTATAATACACCTCCTGTTGGTCAACCCTCCAATGATTGCTTTGGGTTTCGCATGGCAAAACACATTCCAGAATGATATCAGGATGGTTTGCCTTTTCTTTCAGCACAATTTGAGCGGCATAGACATCCACGCCGAGCGCCATTCCGCTGATAAACCGGGTTACGCCTTTGTTGTCGATCAGGTCAACGATATGTTTTCGCAGCAGTGCTTTCAGGCGTTTGCATCTGTCGTCGTCCTCGTTGAAGCCAAAAGGCAGGTTCTGTGGTCGGTGTCCTGTAAAACAGCATGATTTGATTTTTTTCATTTAACTTCCTCCTAACTAATATTTAACGATATATATGTAATTCGTTTAGTATTAGTATAGCAGAAAATTTTGTTGAAATCTGTAGTTTTATAAAAAGTGCAAAAAAAATCTGCGAATATTTTTCGCAGACTTTTATGCGCCTCTGTTCATTTGTTTTTCGCTTCCTGAATCATGGTTTCCACTACCGAAAAAATACGGCGCTGTTCTTCATAAGGTAAGGTTCTGATTTCCTCCGATAATACAGAGGCGTTGATTTCATATGCTTTTACCAGCACGTCGACGAAAATCTCGTTTGCCGATATTTCCAGTGAATTTAAAATAGCTATCAGATTTTCGCATCTTGGAAAAACTGCCCCTCGTTCAATCGCGGAAATATAATTTGTGGAAACTCCTATTTTCTCAGCAAGCTGCTCCTGAGTGAATCCTTTTTTCTCTCTGTACTGTTTGATTCTTCTGCCGATTCTTTTATCTACCATATTATCCTCCTTATAATTCATTTAATGCATAAGTAACTCGTTCAATGATAGTATAAATGAAAATTGTGACAAGCAACAGTATCTTAACGATATACATATAATTGCAAACGAATTACTTATAGCGTATTTTCCATATTATAGAACATCCATTATAGGGAAAAAGGAAGAACAAATCATAATCCCGGCAAAATAATTGAACGAGGCAAAAAGATACTTGACTTTTACCTTATACAGAGTTGTAATGACACGACGGGGGGATATTAAGGCCGCCAAAAACGGCTTACAATAAAAAACGTCATAGCAGGCCGGCGCGCTGCAAACACACCGGCCCTGCGAGAAGGTGAAAACGCCACCCCACGCAACCGTAAACGGCACATATGACAGCGATAGTTTAACACGGATTACAGTGTTTTACAATATCAAGTTTGCGTATGCAGGGGATTTCAGCGGTTTATCCGCTCGCCTTTGCGTACGCTTTTTATTTGAAACCTCCGGCCATATCTTTATATTTTTTAAGAAAGAAGGTCGTGAGAAAATGAACATTTTTGAAAAGGAAAACGCCGTTATCGGGGATGCCGGAACAAAACGCCAAAAGCAGGACTTTGGTGATTTTTTGGCAAAAGCAAGGGCAATCCGCAAGCAGCTCGGAAAACAGTCTTTTTTATTGGACAGCTATCTGTCACAGCTTTTTAAAGCCATAAATCAAAAGCTGTCCCACGATGCCGGGGGATACGGTTTCGATACGGCAGGACAACTGATCGGTGTCTGCGCGGGGATAATCCGCGGTGAACCGGATAACACAGAGCATTGGTTTTACACACAGGCGAAAGAGTATATTGATAGCCATCCTTTGCCTTTTCAAGATGTACATACGAAGGTAATGTTGTATTATATGCTTCTCTATGGTGATTTTATAGAAACCGCTGCAGAGCGATATCATACGGAAATTTACTATGATATTCACTCGGTCATGGATGTCTGCGATCTGCATGATCTGTATACCAAAATCTGCGATTTCCTTGGTGGAGAAGAGGCAATGGAAAATTTGAATACGTTGTTCAGCAAGCGATTTTTGAGTGTGGATACAATGTCCGCTTATTTTCAGGGGATGAACAACCAGCTTTCATATTGTCTGACCCATCGTGATCGGGAAACCTCGAAACAAGTCTTTCAGCTCCTGATGGATATGGAGGAAGAACGGTCATGAAGGATATCATCCGGGCGTTATACAACGGCACACTCTCTCCCGCCGATAAAAATCTGATGAGTAATCCGGATATAAAAAAGAAAACGGTCAGATTGGTTGAAATCGAAGAAAGACTGGATACTCTTATAAGCGGAGAAGCTAAAAAGTTGTTTGAGGAGCTGGCCGAGCTTCAGACCGATATTGTCATTTTGGCGGGGGAAGACAGATTCACAGACGGTTTTAAGATGGGCGTGCGTATTGCGACTGAATCGTTGTATGATAAAAATCGGCGCTGACGGATAAACAAAACCGGGCGGTATGAGTAGATCTCATTTCTGTCTGGCATCATTCTCGACTGTAATAATCGTATTGTTGAAACAACCAATCAATTCGTAATCAAGGCGACAGCATTGTTTAAGCGCTACCGCCTTGATTATTGGTTGTTGTAAGGTTTCTGACTTCATTACATGCCGATGATGTCCCATCAAATACTTGAATAAGTGTAGTGGAGAAAAACATTAATTCATGCTATAATATTGATAAATAGGGATTTTCCATCATATAATTTTTGAAGGAGGCGACCGGGGAATAGACATGAAGAACAGAACTTATATCGCAATCGATTTAAAATCCTTCTATGCTTCGGTCGAGTG
>DOHN01000188.1:3480-4001 GCA_003535195.1 Ruminiclostridium sp. | reverse complement strand
TATGCTTCGGTCGAGTGTATGGAACGGGGGCTTGATCCGCTGACCACCAATCTTGTTGTCGCTGACGCAAGCCGCACCGAAAAAACCATCTGCCTCGCCGTTTCTCCCTCCCTCAAAGCATACGGGATTTCCGGTAGAGCGCGGCTGTTTGAGGTTGTTCAGAAGGTCAAGGAAGTAAACGCGGCACGACTGCGCAAAGCCCCGGGACGAGTCTTTTCCGGAGCTTCCTTCAACGATACGGAATTGAAATCCTCACCGGATATCTCGCTGGACTATATTATTGCTCCGCCGCAAATGGCGCATTATATAGAGTACAGCACACGGATTTACAATATTTATTTGAAGTTCATTGCGTCGGAGGATATCCATGTCTACTCCATCGACGAGGTATTCATTGACGCTACCAATTATCTGAACACCTACAAGCTTTCAGCCCATGAACTTGCCGCGAAAATGATTCTGGATGTTTTGAAAACGACCGGCATCACGGCAACAGCGGGAATCGGCACAAACCTGTACCT
>DOHN01000188.1:0-3347 GCA_003535195.1 Ruminiclostridium sp. | reverse complement strand
GGAATCGGCACAAACCTGTACCTTTGTAAGGTCGCTATGGATATTCAGGCAAAGCATATTCCGGCAGATCAAAATGGCGTGAAGATCGCAGAACTTAATGAAATGAGTTACCGGCGCTTGCTGTGGTCACATCGGCCCCTGACAGACTTTTGGCGCATTGGAAAAGGATATGCCAAGAAGCTGGAGGAACAAGGCCTCTTCACCATGGGAGATATTGCAAGATGTTCTCTCGGTAAACCTACCGATCATTACAACGAGGATTTACTGTACAAGCTGTTCGGCATCAACGCCGAGCTGTTGATCGACCATGCGTGGGGGTGGGAACCATGCACTATTGCCGATATTAAGGCGTACAAGCCAAGTACAAACAGTATTGGATCGGGACAGGTGCTGCAACACGCCTATCCCTTTGATAAAGCGAAGCTAATCGTGCGGGAAATGACCGATCTATTAGTACTGGATTTGGTTGATAAAAGGCTTGTAACCGACCAGCTCGTTTTGACTGTCGGATATGATATTGAGAATTTGACTGACCCGAAGATAAAGAAGTTATATCGCGGGGCAGTCACCACTGATCACTATGGACGCGCCGTTCCGAAATCAGCACATGGTACTGCAAATCTTGGCAGGCTAACTTCCTCAACAAAGCATATTCTGGATGCTGTCACAGAGCTGTTTGAGCGCACCGTTGACAAAAACCTACTGATCAGAAGAGTCAACATCACAGCAAACCATGTCGTTGATGAGGAAACCGTCCAAAAGAGGGACAGCTATGAACAGCTTGATCTCTTTACAGATTACGCAGCTGTACAGGCAAAAAAAGAGGATGAAGACGCCGAGCTTGCACGAGAAAAAAAGATTCAAGAAGCAATGCTGGATATAAAGAGAAAACACGGCAAGAATGCCATTCTAAAGGGTATGAATCTGGAGGAAGGTGCTACCACAGTCGACCGGAATAAACAGATTGGAGGGCATAAGGCATGACGGGGACATATGATGACATCATCAATTTACCGCACCATGTTTCTACTACACGCCCTCATATGGCAGCGATTGACCGGGCAGCTCAGTTTTCACCCTTCGCCGCACTGACCGGATATGATTCCGCCGTCAAAGAAACCGCAAGGCTGACGGACGAGCGGATAGAATTGAGTGAAGATATGAAGGACGCTTTGCGCGGTAAGCTGCAAATCATAGTAAATCGGATAAAAGAGCATCCTGAAATCGAAATCACCTACTTTCAGCCGGACGCGAAGAAGAAGGGCGGCGCTTATATTACTGCAATCGGTACGGCTAAAAAGATAGACGAATATGAGAGAGTTATCGTTATGACCGATGGCAAGGCGATCCCCATTGATGAAATAATCGGCATAGATGGGCAGGTATTCGAAACCATGTGTGATGGGTGAATAACGATAAATTCTAATTTATTGAGCAGACTGACTCCTTGTGAAAAGAGTCAGCCTGCTCTTTTCGTTGTTACCTCCAAATAAAGTTTAATAAAATCGCCCTGTTTCAAGGACATTTTTCAAAATAAAGATTGATATATTTTCTGTATCGGCCTCTTTTACAATTAATTTTTTAATTGATGGAATGCTGTAAAAATAAAGCCTGATATAAATACTGCCGCCATGAAACCTTACAATACCGCAGAGTAAGCGGCAACTCAGACTAACCAGCGGCGGCATTCGTTGATCTCTTATCAGCCTGAATATCAAACTTTGTTTTTAATACCAGGCTTTATTAAAAGTATCAAACTTTATTTAGAATCAACATTCGTTACATCCCGATAATGTCCCATACATAAAGGGGTGCTGTCAATGTAAAAATAAGGCAGGCAAACAAGATCGCCGGAGCGGATTCCGATAGGTAAGCCTTTGAAGTTATCTCCAGCTTTTCCCCCGGTTAGCACGTGGCGTGACAGTTTCCCGTCACCACGCGCCCCATCGTCAATAGTGTTTTAAGCAATTTACACAACTTTCAAAAACAATCAACCTTTAGATATGCGCGAGCCCAGCCATTTCTCTCAATATGTTTACCTTGTCTTTTTGCTTTGCGGTTAGTTCCAGAAGCCCTATATACCGTTCTATCGTCTCTGGCTTGGTGGCGTGGATAAGAATATGCACCTTTTCGTCAACCAAGATTAGATTCTGATAATTGTCACCGCCGCCCTGATATGTCGGCTTTTTATGATGACAATGGATACGGCCTATTTCCAACAGAATATTCAGCACAGCACATTTTCCTTGCTGAGCGCAATACAGCGACAGTCTGTTATCGTTGTACTCAATACTTCCTTCCACCGGGGTTCGCATAAGAAAATGCAGAATTTCAATATTGACTTTTTCAAGCCGTTTGTGAATATCCGCGCGTCCCTCGGCAGTATATTTATTGATAATACGCTTTTTATCGATGGGTACTTTATGCTGAACATAAGTAATCGGTATCAACGGAGTACCGCCGATATACCGCATTTCCTTGCTTTTGGCATAATGGATATAGACAGGACTTCTGATAGGATTTGAGATACTCTTTTTGAGCTGTTGTTCAAGTTTGCCTTTCATGGCACCTTTGACTAAGAAAGCAATTTCACGGAAGTCTTTACTGATATGAGTGGCGTACCTGTAATAGTTATGCCACACCATGACAAGCGAGTTGTATTGTACAATGGATTTTCTGGCTTTTAAATCAGCCGGAAGATGTTTTAAATCCCTTACTGCCTCTGACGCTCGCTTTTCACACTTTTCTTTTGCCTTATCGGACATATGTGACCGAACTGTATATTTAGCCTGTCCGCTTGTTTTTTTGCCTTTGGGAACGACCTTCATCTTGAATCCCAGAAATTCGGAGTAATGCTTTTTCAAATTCACGATTTTGGATTTTTCAAGGCTGATATCAAGCCCTAAACGTTCTTTCAGCCACAATTTTATTGCCGTGAACAGTTTTTCAGCATCGCTTCTTTTTCTGCAAAAGATTTTAAAGTCATCCGCATAACGGACAATATAGCATTCTTTCAGTTCGGTATTTCTCAGCTCGGCATAGACGTTGCTTTTATCGGGTGTTCCGTTTCTCAGCGTTCTGCATTTGTAGGGATACTTGGTCGGGAGTGTTTCCCACTGCGAGGCCACCCACCAGTCCAACTCATTAAGAACGATATTGGATAAAAGGGGTGAAATGATACCGCCCTGAGGAGTGCCTTTTTCGGGAAAACCAATTTCAGCTACTTCCGCTTTCAACATAACTGAAATAATTTTCAATAGCTTTTTATCCCGAATACCAAGTGACCACATCTGTTTCAGCAGCTTTCCATGGCTTACATTGTCAAAGAATGATTTAATATCTATGTC
>DOHN01000062.1:10717-10975 GCA_003535195.1 Ruminiclostridium sp. | reverse complement strand
TACTCTTTATTTCTGGTGATCTCTAGTTTCTTAAGTTTTTTGATGCTTTGGCTATATCTTCTATACACCGTGCCAAGGGGCAGGGATAAAATCTTTGCAATCTCCCTGTGTTTTAAGTCGCTTACTGCATGTAAAAGTACGATCCGCCGGGAAGTTTCGTCCAGAGAATCCAAAAGCCTGCCCAGCTCATCTTTTTGTGCTGATTGATTCTCAAAATCACTTTCATCAGGAAGCTCAGCTATTCCACCGGGTTCATAG
>DOHN01000062.1:6276-10585 GCA_003535195.1 Ruminiclostridium sp. | reverse complement strand
CAGCTATTCCACCGGGTTCATAGCTCGCTTCTTTTTGCTTTCTTAAGAGGGAAACAGCGGTATTGCGGGCGATTGTAAATACCCAGGCCCGCGCATTCCCCCACTTAAACTGATCTGCCGATTTATAGATAGCAATAAAGGTTTCCTGCAGCGCATCCTCTGAAAGCTGCTTATTGCGTATATAGGAGAGAATAAAAGAATAAAGCCCATCCTTTGTTTTAATCCATAATTCTTCCAGGGCAGATTTATCACCCTCGGCTATCATGGTCAGCAAATTACTGATTTCCGCGGAATCTATCATAAAATTATCCTCGCTTTCACCATATAATCGATTTTACCCCAAGATTTCCTTCGCATAAAATGAAAAAATTTCAGGAAGCAGCGTTCCAGAAGCTTGTCTTTGGTATAATGAATCATGAATAACGGACCTGTGTTTATACGGGAACATTTAAATGCAAGGGCGGTCGGACATACATATGTTTGATATCAATACAAAGCTGAATGATGAAGAAATCCTTATAAGGCGTACAAAAATATCCGAATTACTGGCATCTCCCAGCATCTGTGACGGAACGGTTAAAGCGCTTTCTGTTGTAGATCTTGAACAGCTTTTTAAGCTGTATGATAGGTTTTTCTTTGAAAACTGGTTCCAGGAATTTTATAAGGGCAGAATGAAGTTTTCTGTCTCCCGGCGGATGACTAAAAGTGCCGGTTTGACCATTTGCCCCAAAAACATGGACAGAATGATGCCCGAACAATTGACGATAGAGATCAGGATAGGAGTGGACTTTTTCCTTCGCTACGGCCAGATTTCAGGCAATAAAACCGTATGCGGCCTCAAGACGAAAAATAGTCTTGAGGCGCTGCAGCTTGTTTTCGAACATGAATTATGCCATGTGATAGAATTTCTTTATTTTAAAAGATCAAGCTGTAAGGGCAAAAGATTCAAAACAATCGCAGGGAACCTATTCGGACATAGCGAAAGCTATCACAGGCTTCCGACACAGCGGCAAATAGCCAGGCAGAAGCTGGGCCTCAAAATAGGCGATAAAGTTTCGTTTACCCATGAAGGCAGAAATCTTTCGGGATTCATCTATAATATTCATAAAAGGGCCACCGTGATGGTTAAAAACGATCGCGGCACTTTAGTGGACAGCAGGGGAAACAGATATATCAAATACTATGTGCCGCTGACCCTTTTAAAGCGTTGATGGAGTCCCTTAATATTTGCGGATCACAAAATTATCCCTCAGCAAGGCCCAGTTTTGGGGGAATGGATAACCCAGAGCCCAATAGCTGATTCCTCTTAATCCATATTGCTTGACCAAATCGAATTTTGCCTGGGCGCTGCGGGCATCTTCAAACCATACCTCGTGTCCTTGCCCCTGTGCATCGGTGTACCGGTAGAAAGGCGATTGGGCCACGCTGTCGAATTGAATGGGAGCTCCATACTGCAAAGCCCTTGCAACCGCTTCCTGGTTGCTGAAGGTTTCGGCTTCCTGGCCCGGGACATGAGGGATGAGCCAGTCTCTGGCATATATTTGAAAGCCGAGAAAAATTTTATTTCTCGGAATAAGGGTGACGGCATAATCTAGGACCTTTCTGATTTCATTGATTGGTGAGATCGCCTGGGGAGGACCTTTCCGATAGCCCCATTCATAGGTCATCAAGATGACAAAATCCACGATTCGGCCGTGAGCTTCATAATCATGAGCCTCATAAAGGAGGCCTGACTGTTCTCCGCTTGTTTTCGGAGCCACTGCAGTGGATACAAAATAGCCCTCGGGATGCAGCCGGTCTACTGCTCTTTGCAGAAAATTATTATAGGCGGTTCGGTCAGCAGGGAGTACGTTTTCAAAATCAATATTCAGTCCCCGGTAGCCTTTTTCCCTCATGATTTGAATAACATTAGTAAGCAGCTGTTCCACTAGTTGGGGATTGTTGAGAACAACGCTTGCCAGATTCTCGCCTTTGGCGGTGGCCGTAAAGTTGGTAATGGCCATCATGGGGATGGCTCCTTCAGCCCGGGCCGTTTGAATGGCCGACTCATCGTCAATGGCCTGCAGGCTTCCGTCTTCTTTGATTAAATAAGCAAAGGGACTCAAATAGGTCAGGTTTTCTCCTACTTCCCTAACAATAGGGGCGGCTTGGAGGCCCAGCATGTAAATATATCCGTTTACGTCTATGGTCGGCCTTGGCTTTTGCGGAATGGTCAATACACTGCCCGGGTAGATTAGGCTTGGATTGCTGATATTATTGGCTGCCGCAAGGTCGGCCACAGAAACGGAATATATTTGGGCGATGGACCATAAGGATTCGCCCGGCCTTACAGTATGGGTCGCAGCCTCGCTTGGAATCACCAGCGACTGGCCGATGACCAGCCGGTTGGCATTGAAAAGGCCATTGGTCCTCACGATTTCAGAGATGGGAACACCATAGGTATTTGAGATTTGCCACAGGCTTTCTCCGGCCTGTACAACATGTATAAACATAAAAATACCCCCTTATACTAACAATATATGTTTGTTTCATAGGTGATGGGACCCATAAAATGAACTATTTTATTCCTGAGCCGTCTAATCAGATACAAAACAATATAGAATGGATTGCCAAGGAGGACTATGATGAAAGCATTAAAAAAATGGAAGCGGTATCTATGTGTACTTCTGAATTTTATACTTATTTTATCAGCTGCAATCAATATGACTGCCTGTTCGGCTTCCTTTTCGCAGATAAAGGCCCGCAATCTGATGAAAGGTATATCTTCAAAAAATGTAAACGTGCAAAAGACAGATGATAGGTTCATTGATAATATGGCCGATTTCTCATTGGAGCTTTTTAAGAAAACCGTGGATGAAAAAGAAAACGCACTTATTTCACCGCTCTCAGTAATGCTTGCGCTGACCATGACAGCCAATGGCGCCGATAATGAAACACTTTCGCAAATGGAGACTGTGCTTGGCAATAATATTTCCATTGAAGAACTCAATAAGTACCTGCATTCCTATGTAAATAGCCTGCCAAGTGAAGAAAAATCAAAGCTGAATATAGCCAATTCCATATGGTTCCGTGATGATAAAAACCGCCTTTCGGTCGAACAGGATTTCCTGCAGAAAAATGCTGATTACTATAATGCCTCCATCTATAAATCGGCTTTTGACAGTCAAACCCTTCAAGATATAAACAGCTGGGTGAAAAAGAATACAGATGGGCTGATCGATAAAATACTTGACCAAATCGATCGGGATACAGTAATGTATTTAATTAACGCCATGGTATTCGATGCGGAGTGGAAAACAATATACAACAAAAGCGATATATACCAAGGCGAGTTTTTCGCTGTTGACGGTACAAAGCAACCGGCAGATTTTATGAATTCGGATGAGCATATCTATCTGGATGACGGTAACGCTACTGGATTTATAAAGCCATACGCAAACGATCATTACAGCTTTGCCGCTCTGGTTCCAAACGAAGGCGTATCCATCGGGGATTACATTAAAACTCTCACTGGCAAAGGATTTTTGAATACCATCCGAGATGCTGAAAATACAGCTGTAAGAAGCGCTATGCCAAAATTTAGCTATGATTATACCATTGAAATGAGTAATGCCTTGGAAGACCTTGGAATGCCTGATGCTTTCTTACCCGATAAGGCTAATTTCAATAGACTCGGCAAATCAGCAGATGGGAATATCTATATTGGGGAAGTGCTTCATAAAACCCACATTTCAGTAGATGAGCGAGGCACCAAGGCCGGCGCCGTTACGAAGGTTGAGATGAAGGCGGGATCCGCCGCCGTGGAAACAAAATATGTCAGGCTGGACAGACCCTTTGTATATGCCATTATTGATAACTCTACCAATTTACCTGTTTTCATTGGGACGGTCATGAGTATGGAGAAATAGGGATCCCACCCATCAGCCTACTGGCGCCGTGAGTGATATTAAAGTGTGTCAGCGGAGCATTATTTTTTCAATGAACCCATTAGCCCGCGCACAAACTGGCGACCCAGCTCCCGGCCAATCGAAGTAACGGCGGAGCTGGTTACTTTCTGGAAGTAAGAGGTTTGGTTTCCCTTTTTCTTGGCGGCTTTGCTTTCCTGCTCCCTTTCCTTTTCCTCTTTCTTCCACTGTTTTTCCTTTTCGGCAATTTCTTGTTCCCGCTTTAATGCCAGCTCTTCTTTCCTTTTTTCTTCCTGAAGCATTTCATAAGCCGATTCGTTATCTATTTCTGTCTCATATTTGCCGTATAAATCAGATCCGTTGATAATACGGTTTCTGGTCATATCATCAATGGCTCCCATTTT
>DOHN01000062.1:5816-6064 GCA_003535195.1 Ruminiclostridium sp. | reverse complement strand
AAGCAGGAGATGAGCGCCTCTCCGGTAGCCAATTCGGTAATGGCTTTTTCTGTATCAAATTTAGGATTTGGACGGAAGGTTTCAGCGGCGGCCCGGACCTTTTTCTGCTCGGAAGGCGTAAAGGCCCTGAGCGCATGCTGGACACGGTTTCCGAGCTGCGAAAGGACATCCTCGGGCAAATCGGCAGGATTTTGTGTGACGAAATAGACGCCGACCCCTTTTGAACGGATCAACCGGACCATCTGCTC
>DOHN01000062.1:0-5611 GCA_003535195.1 Ruminiclostridium sp. | reverse complement strand
AATACCAGCTTCGGCTTCTCCAGATCCCCCTCTTCAGGAAGATTCTCAAACAGCTCGGACAGCATCCATAACAGGAAGGTGGAATAAAGAATAGGTGAAGTAAACAGCTTCACACTATGCAGAATGTTGATATAGCCTCGTCCATCGATCGCCTTTTTAATCCAATCGGAAATATCCAGTTCAGGCTGACCGAAGAATTTCTCGCCGCCCTGGTCTTCGAGCCGGATCAGACCTCTCAGTATGGCGCCGACACTCTGCACAGGAATGTTTCCGTACTTGAAAGTAAATTCTTTGGCATGATCGCCCACGTATTGTATCATGGCGCGCAGATCCTTTAAATCCAGGAGCAGCATGCCTCGTTCGTCTGCCACACGAAAGACGATGTTTAGTATTCCCTCCTGGGTTTCATTGAGGCCTAAAAGCCTTGAAAATAGCAGGGGCCCCATATCCGAGACAGTGGTGCGCACCGGATGCCCGTTTTCCCCAAACAGATCCCAGAATCTTACAGGATATGCTTTGTAAGTAAATTCGTTCAAACCCAGGCGGGGTATTCTTTCCTCCAGTGCAGCATTTTCAACCCCCGCCGCGGCGAGCCCGGATAAATCTCCCTTGATATCCGAGAGGAAAACCGGAACCCCCATATCGCTGAAGGCTTCCGCCATTACTTTCAGGGTCACGGTTTTGCCTGTTCCGGTAGCGCCCGCAATCAGTCCGTGCCGATTTGCCATCCGGGGTAAAAGGTAAACGGGTATTTCACTCTTGCCGATCCATGCTTTATTATCTGAATACATGTCGCCACTCCTTTATCCTTATCGTATTTCTGACAGTTTAAACTGGCCTTAGGAAAGCTGTTTTAATGGTCTGGCCTGAAGATTCTTCCGTGCCTCAATAATCAAAAGTTGATGAGACATTTGAACCTCCTAATTGGGATGGAATATTATAGCTTTCATAGATCTGTAATTATTTTACTATTTTTTAAAAGATAACACAACTAAAAGGTGGTTTAACTTCGGTTCGCGCCGCTCCGCTAATGCACCGAAACGTCAATCGTGGTGCCTGTAGAGTGATATTTTAGTGCGTAAGCGAAGCAGGATTGCTGATGGGACTCGGAAACCTTGAAACATGTCCATGCGGACATGTTATAATAACCTCACCCATAATCGAAATCAGAGATTTCGAATGAGTACCAGAGAGCATTGAAATACTTCGTGTTATAATAAATTGATGATCATTGTTTTTCTGGAGAAATTATGAGTTTACGAATTATCTATGGCCGCTCGGGAAGCGGTAAAACATACTGCTGTCTGAATGAGATCAAAGCCGCGATAGAATTGGGAGCAAAAAAGCCTCTTGTGCTGTTGGTCCCTGAACAATTCTCTTTTCAGGCGGAACGGGATTTGGTGTCGGTGCTGAAAACCGGAGGCATTCTGAAAACAGAGGTTTTGAGCTTTCAGCGCATGGCCTTTCGGATTTTTAGCGAAACGGGAGGGATCACCTATCCCCATATTCATGCTGCCGGCAAATGCATGATTCTTTATCGGATACTGGATCAATTGCACGGCCATTTTAAAATATTCTCAAGATCGGCTGACCGAAAGGGTTTTGTTGATACCATATCCACTTTGATTACCGAGTTCAAGAGGTACGGGGTTACCACAGGGCATTTGGATAAGGCCGTCCTGGAGCTTTCCGGGGATGATCCCCTAAAAGAAAAGCTTTCTGAGCTCAATATGATCTATGGCGAATTTGAGAAAGCCCTGGCCCAGGCTTACAGAGATTCCGACGATGATTTGACGCTGGCCGCCCAAAAACTGGAGGCTTCCACTATTTATGATGGGGCGGAGATTTGGATCGACGGGTTTATGAACTTTACTCCCCAGGAATATAAAATGATCGGGCAGCTTTTGAAAAAAACTGAAAGAGTAAATATCAGCCTGTGTACCGATTCTCTAGAAGACAGCCGTTTAACGCTTGAGACGGATGTGTTTTCACCGGTCAAACAGGCTTATAGAAAGCTTGCGGGAATGGCCCGGGGTCTTGGCGTAACCGAAGAAAATCCTGTTTTTCTGCACCATAGTCCTGAACCGCGCTTTAAAGACAGTCCGGAACTGGCTCACTTGGAACAGAATTACTATTCTTACCCCTATTCTGTCTTCCAAAAAGAGACTCGGGAACTATCTCTCTTTTCCGCAACGAACATATTTTCTGAAGTGGAATCGGCAGCAATTGATATCATCCGGTTATGCCGGGACAAAAACCTTCGCTACAGGGATATAGGCGTTATCAGCAGGAATCTTCCGGCCTATGAAAAAATCATTGAAGCCGTTTTTTCTGAGTATGGCATTCCCTGCTTTATTGACAGGAAAACGGATATTAAAAATCATCCTCTTGTCCGGCTGGCTTTATCCATGATGGATATTTTTAATGAAAACTGGTCCTATGAATCGGTTTTCCGCTACTTGAAAACCGGTCTCACCGGTGTGGGGCAGGATGCAATTGACAGACTTGAAAACTATGTGCTGGCCTGCGGAATCCGGGGAAACCAATGGACGAAAAATGAAGATTGGCGGATGACGCCGGAGCTCATGCCCGATGAAAATACGCTGGAATCGCAAAAAGACCTGCTGGAAGATATCAATGAGATTAGGGCACGTGTTTGGGCTCCTCTGGCGGCATTCCGAAAAAAGGTCCAGGGAAAAAGAACGGCTGCTGATTTTTGTACGGGGCTCTATGATTTTCTTTGCGCCCTGGACGTACCCCACACCATAGAAAAAAACATTGAAAGTTTCAAGGCAGAGGGGCAACTTGCCCTTGCCAATGAATACTCCCAGGTCTGGAACATTTTGATGGAAGTTTTTGACCAGACAGTAGAAGTAATGGGCGAAGAGACCTTCAGCCTGGAAAGATTCAGTAAAATCATTGAGGTTGGCCTTGGTCAATATAAAATCGGCATTATTCCGGCAGGCTTGGATCAGGTTCTGATAGGAAGCGCAGAGCGTTCAAAAAGCCACGATATCAAGGCCATGTACATACTTGGCGTAAATGACGGAGTATTTCCTTCCGCTGCTATAATGGAAGGAATTCTTACCGATCAGGACCGTGCGGCCCTGAATCATCTTGGCCTGGAGCTTGCCAGCGACACAAGAACCCAGGCCTTTAACGAGCAATACCTGGTTTATAGGACCCTGACCGCAGCCAGCCGGTTTTTACGGGTCAGCTGGCCCATCGGTGACAATGAAGGAAAGACCCTGCGCCCCTCTTCCGTCATCAGCCGCCTATACAAACTGTTCCCGGCTATTTCTGTGTCCAGCGATATTCTGCCTGCCAGAACCGCCGCCCAGGAACTGAAGCTTTTGGCCGCTAAAAAACCTGCTTTCAACCAGATGATTTCAGCGCTCCGGCAGAAGGCCGACGGGAAACCCTTCAATCCTGTGTGGCAGGAGGTTTACCGCTCGTTTTTGCTTCACGGGGAATGGAAGGAGCAGTGCAAAGCCGCAAAAAAGGCTTTTTTGTATAAAAACCTGGCCGGCAGCATTGAATCGGAAAAAATTCGGCAGCTTTACGGCGATCCTGCCGTAACAAGTGTTTCAAGGCTGGAAAAATACACGGCCTGTCCTTTTGCTTTTTATGTACAGTATGGACTTAGGGCCAGAGAAAGAAAAATATACCGTTTGAGCCCGCCCGATATCGGAACCTTTTTGCATGCCATGATAGAAAGATTTTCCAGAATCGTTTCTACGGGAGACAAAACCTGGAGGAATTTTGATCGGGAATGGTGCGATGCAAAGGTTTGTGAAATCGTTGACGAAATGTTGGCTAAAATGCAGGGCACAGGCATTGCCGCTTCAAAGCGGTATACCGTACTGGCCAGAAGACTGAAACGAGTGGTGGCAAGAGCGGTCTGGCTTATTGCGGAACAAATGCGCAGGAGCAGCTTTGACCCGCTTGCCTATGAAGTGGGCTTTGGCGAAGGGGAAAAATATCCGCCCATTACCGTTGAGCTGGATTCCGGTGCAAAAGTCCATTTAACCGGAAGGATCGACCGGGTGGATGCCTTCAAGACAGAAGAGGGAACATACCTGTGTATTATTGACTATAAATCCGGAACTAAGGATTTTAGATTATCCGATGTATATTATGGCCTCCAGATCCAGCTGATGACCTATATGGACGCAGTCTGGGAGGGCGGCGGCAAACTGTCCGACAGCCCTGTTTACCCTGCCGGCATGCTCTATTTTAAAATAGACGATCCCATCGTAAGCAGCAGCTCAAAGCTCTCGGAGCAGGAAGTGGAAGCGGCTATTATGAAACAGCTGAAAATGAAGGGGCTGCTGCTTGCAGATGTAAAGCTGATCAAGCATATGGACAATACCATATCGGGCGCTTCCCAAATCATACCGGCTTCGGTCAATAAGGGGGATGTACTGGGGAAAAATACCTCGGGCGCTACCATCGATCAGTTTGTACTGTTAAGAAGATATGTAAAGCGCCTGTTGAAAAATTTGTGCGGCGAAATCATGAAAGGCAGTGTGGATATTAGGCCCTATAAAAAGAAGAACATCACCTCATGCCTATATTGCAGCTTTTCATCCATATGCCAGTTTGATGCCTCCATGCCGGAGAATTCCTACAGGCTTTTGTATGACCGGAACAACGATGAGATCTGGAATCTGATGAATGAATGAAACGGCCCCGGTGGAATACCAAAGGTAAGGTGGATTTTTAAATGAGTAATACCCAATGGACAGAAGAACAATTGTGCGCCATCACCGAGAGAAACTGCAATCTCCTCGTGGCTGCGGCTGCAGGCGCAGGCAAAACCGCCGTGCTGGTGGAACGCATCATCAGAAAAATAACCGATGAAAAAGAACCTGTTGATATAGACAAGCTCTTAGTAGTCACATTTACCAATGCCGCAGCGGCTGAGATGCGCGAGCGGGTTGGTCAGGCCATATCAAAAGTGCTGGAGAGGGATACCGGTTCGGGACAGATGCAAAGGCAGCTGGCCTTATTGGGAAAAGCCAGCATCACGACCATCCATTCTTTCTGCCTGGAAGTGATCCGGGGAAATTTTCAGAACTTGGATATCGATCCTGATTTCCGGATTGCCGACGAGACCGAAAGCTCCCTCATGAAGATGGAGGCTTTAAACGAGCTCTTTGAAGAACAGTATGAAAAAGAGGATAGCCAGGAATTCCTTGAGCTTTTGGAGTGCTATGGCGGAAACCGGGATGACCAGATGCTGATGGATATGGTTTTAAATCTGTACAATTTCATACAGAGCAGTCCCTGGCCCCGGCATTGGCTCGATGAAATGACGGAAAGCCTCCATGTCCCTTCCGGCAGCGACTTTAGCCAGACTCTTTGGGGGCAGGTTCTGACAGACTCGGTGATCCTTGAACTGGAAGGCCTAAAAGAAATGATGGCTCATGGGGTTCAGATGCTGAAAAAGGCTGCGGGCCTTGAAAAATATCTGGTGGTTTTCAATGAAGACCTCCTAAATATTGAGAACTTGTTACGGCTTTTCAAAGATACTTCCACCCAGCCTCTATGGGACTTAATGTTCCACGAGCTCCAAAGCCTTGGGTTCGCCACTCTTCCCAGAGCCTCC
>DOHN01000152.1:3577-5822 GCA_003535195.1 Ruminiclostridium sp. | reverse complement strand
GTAGCGCAGCACTTTCCAATCAAGATATGGGAGCATTATTTCCATGGACAGCAACCTATTTTTTAATGGACGGAAGGTTGGAAAGTATTGGATATCCAATTCCTTTATCAATTGCAATCATCTTTGCAATAAGTGTAGTTGGACTGCTTGCAACATTTAGATATTTCAAAGGGGAGGATTTAAAATAATGGAACTAAATTTTATAGAAATTCTCAAGGTCATTTTCCTTGGTATCGTGGAAGGAATCACAGAATGGTTACCAATCAGCAGTACCGGACATATGTTGCTTGTCGACGAATTAATTACTCTAAATATGAGTGAAGCGTTTAAGGAAATGTTCTTTGTAGTGATACAGCTTGGAGCGATTTTAGCGGTTGTAGTAAGGTTTTGGAACGAGATGTTTCCATTCCAGTTCAAAGATAAAACTCAGCCGATTGTAAAAAAGGACACTTTTTCGCTCTGGTTTAAGGTGGTCGTCGCCTGTATTCCAGGGGCTATTGTAACCCTCCTCTTTGATGACTATATTGAAGCACATTTCCATACCCCGGTTGTGATTGCCTCAACCTTAATTTTATATGGTATTGCATTTATTGTAATTGAAGTATGGAATAAAAAACGCGTGCCAAGCATACGCCACTTATCCGATATTACCTATAAAACTGCCTTGATAATTGGATTGTTTCAGGTGCTATCCATTATCCCCGGCACATCACGATCCGGTGCAACCATTGTCGGTGCATTACTAATTGGTGTGTCAAGAGTTGCAGCAGCAGAATTTACTTTTTTCCTTGCTGTACCTGTGATGTTTGGGCTAAGTGCACTGAAAATATTAAAATTTGGGTTTGCTTTTACAGGTATAGAAACCCTAACGCTGGGGCTTGGCATGACGGTAGCATTTTTAGTGTCAGTACTTGTAATCAAATTTTTGATGAGTTATATCAAAAAACATGACTTTAAGGTATTTGGTTGGTATCGAATTTTGATCGGAATAATTGTATTTCTTTATTTTGGGTTTGGTACATTTATTAGATGAACATTAGGGGTTGGGCGATAGCTCCAAACATATATTTCTGTGTATCTTTGTGTATTATAGGAACTCACTATTAAATCCCTATGATTTAAAATCTATTAATTTTAAATCAGCATAAATAGCAAGTATCACCCGCCGAATAAAAAAAACGGCGCTTTGGCGGGTCTTTCTCTATGCCCGGATCTTCTAAAGCAACCCTCCAAACCCGTGAAGTTTGGGGGGGTTTTTCATGTGTTGGTCAATGCATACCGCACCGCTGCGCATCTGCTGCAGCGACATTAGGTTATCTACATAACCCATATTTACATAGGTGATTCGTTAAAAAAAGCCTATATTTCTCAACGGAGAAGTATGCCTATCAATACGAACCAACAGAACAGATAAAACATGAATTAATGTATAAGAGCGTACAAACGGACTTTTTTGTCTGTGGGTATGCTCTTTTTGTTTTCCACCGCATAACGCCTCGGTGCCGGTCACCGCCTCTTGTCCTTCGTTTTCAATCACATTTTGAAAATTTGGAGGACAAGCATATGTCAGAGAACAAAAAATATACAATCGTAGTAAAACGGCAGCGTGTAGAGGTTAGCGAGGCCGTCTACCGTGCCTATCATAAAGAGCGGGAAGCGGAGCGTTATCAGAGTAAGCTTATCCGCCAGAACGAGTTGTCGCTGGAACGCTTCAGGGAGGACGGTGTCAATATTGATTACCTCATAGTCCGTGTTCAGCCGGACATCGTGGACAAGCTCATTCATCAGGAAAAGCTGGAGGCTCTGTGGAGCGCTCTTCAATCTTTGTCGGAGGATGAACGCTTGCTCATTGATGAAATATTTTTCAATGAGAAAAGCAAGTCACAAGTTGCCAGAAGTATTGGAGTAAACCAATCTACGGTCAGCCGCAGGCTCTCAAAAATTCTGTCTAAGCTAAAAAACTTGATGGAAATTTAATTTTTTAGCGCATAGCTCCCCTCACTTTTTCCTTTATAGAAGTGAGGGGGATTTTTTATCTCTCTTATGTTCCTTGAAAAACACCGAAGTCATTTGGTCATATCCAGTAGCTTAGATACATTAGCTGTTCAGCTCCGATGAGGGGAAAGCGGCTTTGGAGGACACGCCAAGACCATCTGCGGATAGATCAGAACTATCCGTAAACACGATAGCATCAAAGATGCCGAGCGAAAAATGTCCGTCCATAAAGCAATCTGTGGTAGATTGC
>DOHN01000152.1:2814-3303 GCA_003535195.1 Ruminiclostridium sp. | reverse complement strand
AGCTGACTGCCCAAAGGACGAAATCGTCCTTATGCCGCAGGCAATCTGCCTGTGGTGTTCTGCTTCGGGGAGTAGTGTCGAATAGAAGCAGCAGAAAACGAAGAACAAGAGTTTTGTTATACCAGAAACTATGGGGACAGCCGACCTGTGGGTATACCCGGTCAAATTTGGCGGCTGTCCTTATCCTTGTGGTATAACAACCAATTTCACGCAAAGGAGGAATGCGAAATGCGTATTTACAAAGGCGATATATTCTACGCCGATTTAACCCCTGTGGTTGGCTGTGAGCAGGGCGGCATCCGACCGGTACTGATTATCCAAAATGATATTGGAAACCGCTACAGTCCCACCGTTATCGTGGCCGCTATCACCAGCCGCACCGAAAAAAACCACCTGCCCACCCATATCCAACTGTGCAGCCAGCAGTATGGGCTGCGGCAGAATTCCCTTGTGCTTTTGGAGCAGGTGCGAACCATTGACCGTTCCCGC
>DOHN01000152.1:2416-2621 GCA_003535195.1 Ruminiclostridium sp. | reverse complement strand
AGCAGGTCAATGAAGCCTTAGCCGTAAGCTTCGGTCTGGATGCCCTGCTGCCGGAACCGCAAATGAGCCTGAGCTTGTAAAAGGAGGTATTTTTTATGGACAAGAAATCCGCTTGGATTTACTGCCGCATCGATGCGCCGGAGGATGTACATGGCGCTTTGAAAGGACAATACGAAAGATTAGAAACCTATGCCGCACAGATGGG
>DOHN01000152.1:1922-2290 GCA_003535195.1 Ruminiclostridium sp. | reverse complement strand
CTATGCCGCACAGATGGGCTTTACCGTTGTCGGCTCTTCGCAGGATTTAGGCAGTGGTCTAAACTTTGACCGCTCCGGCCTGCAGGCTGTTCTGGAATCAGCAAAAGCCGGGAGCTTTCAGATTCTGTTGGTGGATTCGGTGAGCCGAATCGGGCGGGATATGAAAAAGACAATAGCATTTATTCAAACAATTAGCGGCTGCGGTATCAGCATTTACTCCCCGATGGAGGGAGAAATCAAGCTGTCTGATTTTATGAGGCCGCCGTTTCAATTGCGATAGGAGGAAATGCTATGACGAAAACAGAACCAGTAAACGAAGTCCGTTATTTAATGGCGCACAACTTCCTCACCTATCTTCTGGAGCAGGG
>DOHN01000152.1:1570-1712 GCA_003535195.1 Ruminiclostridium sp. | reverse complement strand
GAGGCTCCGGATTATTTAGTGGATTATGTGATAGCTTTCCCTGCATCTCTGTGGTAGTGTATGTGCTAATACCCAAGGGGTATTGAACTTACACGAAAGGAGCTGTCACACATGAAAATACGAAAACCAAAGGAGGTGCCGC
>DOHN01000152.1:0-1438 GCA_003535195.1 Ruminiclostridium sp. | reverse complement strand
ACCAAAGGAGGTGCCGCCATGCCACAGGTACAGGTTATCGAACCGGTAAATTCCATTTACCGATATTCACCGCCCAAGCTGCGTGTCTGCGCCTACGCCAGAGTCAGCAGTGACTCCGCCGATCAGCTAAATTCCTTTTCCGTGCAGATGGAGCATTACACTTCCCTGATTGCCGAAAATGACGAATGGGAGCTGGTGGACATCTATGCCGATGAGGGCATTACCGGAACCCGGTCGGACAAGCGGGAGGAATTCCAGCGGATGCTTTCCGACTGCAGAAAGGGCAAAATCGACCGCATCCTTGTGAAATCCGTTTCCCGGTTTGCGAGGAACATTCATGACTGCCTCTCCACCGTCCGAGAGCTGAAAGCCCTCGGTGTAGAGGTGGAATTTGAGGAAGATGGTATCAAGACAGCGGATATGCACGATGAGATGATGATTGGAGCCTTCAGCTCCATCGCCCAAGAGGAATCCACCTCCATCTCTAACAATATGCGCTGGAGCTACGCTCGTAGGATGCAAAACGGAAATTTCACTTGTTGCTGCCCACCCTACGGATACGATCTTATAAACAACATACTGATTCCAAATCCCAAGGAAGCACCGATGGTGCGAAGAATATTCGGAAGCTACCTATCCGGCAAGAGCATGGAGCAGATAGCCAGTGAGCTGAACGCAGATGGCATCCCCTGCAAAAATGGAGAGGTAAAATGGCTGTATACCGCTGTCAGCTATATTCTCAAAAGCGAGCGTTACATCGGTGATGCCCTGCTGCAGAAATCCTACACCACCGACACCATGCCCTTTCAAACCAAGCGCAACAAGGGCGAGCGTGACCGCTATTACATCACCGGTTCCCATGAACCGATTATCAGCCGGTCGGAGTTTGAGCAGGCACAGCGGCTGATGAAAGCCCGTAACTCCCTTTATCCAAACAAGGGGCGTGGCAGGCAATACACTTTCTCACAGAAAATTCGATGTGGCAAATGCGGTACGAATTTCTCCCGCAGGGTGACCAATGGAAAAACCTATTGGGTATGCCACAGGCACTTCCGCAGCAAGGAGCTTTGCGAAATCCGTCAAATCCGGGAAGATGCCATCATGCAGGCGTTCATCCGAATGTACAACAAGTTAAAACAGAACAGCCGCTATATTCTCTCCTCCGCTTTAAACGAGCTGATGGATCTCAAATCCAAAATCACCATGAGCGATGTAAAAGTCGGAAGCATCAATAAGAAAATAGCGGAACTCACCAAGCAGAGTCTGGTACTGAATCGTCTCAGGACGAAAGGTTACATGGACTCTGCTGTTTTTATGCAGAAAAACAATGAAATCAACCAGCAGCTCGATTTGCTCAAGCGAAACCGCCGCAGACTGCTGGAAAGCGATGCGGACGATGAGATGATTTCCGACTGCAAGCTATTGATTGAGCTGATGG
>DOHN01000034.1:4426-5136 GCA_003535195.1 Ruminiclostridium sp. | reverse complement strand
CTGCGCTGTGCAGCTTTTTATCAAGCATCTTATCAAGGTCCTTACCATAACTTTCTCTATGTCCCAAAATGTCCTCAATGACCGTTTGGTCTGTCTTGTGGGCATAGCGTCCGGAAAACTCTGCGCTCTTATTTTTAAAGCCCTGAGAAGCCTCAAAAAAGCTGTCGTTATAAATCTGTTGGGTCATACCCTGATTGAAATAGACATTTTCCCCTTTGGAATTTACGTAATAAGCAGTCCAATCCCTGTCTATGGTTGTTTTCTTTCCGCGTCTCATCAGATCCTGTGTTGAGGAGCTGGCATTCAGAATCTGTATTCTGTTTGCCGGGATGCCCGTAATTGATGCTAGCTTGTCTTTTGCAATACTGTCTGCACTGCCATAGAAGGTGCCAAGGGTCTCATTAAAGGATTTCCGTACGGAATCCAAGCCTTCATCGGCATAGTCCTGAAGCGCATACATGGCTAATTTGTTTTCCTGTACCTTAATGGTCATTTCATTCATAAGTTTACGATTTGCTGCTGTTGGATTCAACTCAAACTGCCATGCTGCAGCCTGCAGATTCTCCACCTGCTCCCTTGCAAACCTTCTTCCCTCGCACAGAGCTTCATCAAGCTCGATTTGCTCAGCTGTTTTCTTGATTCCCCTTCGTCCTGTCTCTAAAAGCCGTCCTGCCTTCTGGGCTGCTACCTTTCCGGCATTGACGGAATCC
>DOHN01000034.1:3384-4260 GCA_003535195.1 Ruminiclostridium sp. | reverse complement strand
AGCACGGGTATTTTTGCCCATAATAGCCGTTGTGAATCTCTGTGCACTTTCTGCCGCATCTTCTTTCATTTCTTTTAGTGCCTGCTTCACATCAGGATTTGATACGGTCTTTTTCAGCTTGCCAAGACCGGCGTCCATAACTTTATCCGAAAGGTATTCAATGGTAACCGCCTTAGTGCCTACATAGAAGGCACCCCAGGCGCTGTCGCCACCGCTGTCCACATATTCCTTCATGTCCCGTGCTACTTCCAGGGAAGTGAATACCACGTCTGAGCAGCCCAGTGTTGCAACTCCAAGGGCCATACGTCCCATAAATCCCAAAGATTTTTCTACTGATTCTGCCGTTTGCAGATAGCTCTCTACAAAGAGCTTCATTTCATCAGCCAATGTCACTGTCTCTGCTTCAGCATTGGCGCCTGCAACGGTGCCCTGAAGAAACCCACCCCAAGTTCTTTGGATAATCTCCACTTGTTTGGCGTCATAGCCGTAGGCGTCATCATAGCCCTCCAAAATTGCATCAATGAATTTTACTAAGGGGAATAGATTGTTCAGATAGTTCAGTCCCCAAATTTCACTTCTGATATGCTGAAGACGCTCTGTGATATGGGCGTCTGATTTCAGCATCGCCATCCCGTCCTCCACGCTCTTGGACTGGCGCAGCGGCTGAGAGCACAGCAATACTTCCTTCTCTACGGGATACTTTTTCTCGTCCCGGGTCATAGTGAGGCTCACTTTGGCTTTGAAACGGGTTGGTGCATCCAGAGCACCCTTACAGCAGCGGAAGGTCAGAGCACGGCCGCCCCCTGTCACTTCGTCCATAATCTGACACTGTATAGCTAGCTTTTCTAAAAGCGGCTGGTCTTCATCCCGTACAGC
>DOHN01000034.1:398-3246 GCA_003535195.1 Ruminiclostridium sp. | reverse complement strand
AGCCTGAATCTGATAATCCAACATTGCGGGAGCTATCTGCAGCACACTGTGAGTATCCGCATCCCAATCAAATAGTGTTACAGTCGCCTTGGATTCTGCAGGAACGTACTGTTTGCCCTCTACATTAAAGAGAAACTTGGTACTCTGATGGTTAACCTGGTCATACTGCTCCGCATAACAACCGATGGTTTTCAAATCAAGTCTGAGGCCCATGTGGAAGCGATAAATGGGAAGGGTCCCTGTGACACTTCGGTTACCGCTATCCGCCTTGACTTCTAAGGTGTAAGAGTCATAGTCTCCTGCTTCCCCTCCGGTCTTTTTCTTTTCTGTTATGACAGCATAGTAAAGACCCTTTTCTTCTCCCGGTTCTATAGTGACACCATAACCGTCTTCGCGGATGATTTCTGCTGTGACTACCGCGCCTTCACCCATGCCAAAAACGGCAAAGGGTAGACGCTCGGTCTTGTCATAGCAGGCCGGCAAGGTAAGATTGTCCTGGCCAAATACTATCTTTTCCTCTGCGATTTGAAAAACTACATGGTTTGTAAAGCTGCTGCCTGCTCCGGCAAACCGGAAGGAGACCTTTGCCTCAGACGGAATCTCAACCGCTGTATCCGGTGCCTCCACATAAGCTGCTTTGTACTCGCCAGACATACCCTCTCCGCTGATTTTCAAATAAGCAGGGGAGCTGATTCTAATCTTCCCAGTTAAATCGTTGCGGGAGTTTTCCGCCCCCTTAGGCGTAATTTCCATGATGCGGGCATAAATAGGAACAGTGCTGCCCACCGAAATCGTGTTTCCGAAGTCCTTGCGGATACGCATCTCGTAGCGGTTGGGATTTTCCTCCGGCTCCTCCTCTTTGGGTTTTTCCTCCTGATTATTCTCTTTTTTACCTGAGGATTTTTTCACTCTTTTCCTGCCCCAAATAGTCGCTGCACCACCGCCGATTATTACAGTGGTAATACCTGCAGGAATAAGAACGTTAGTCTCTCCGGAGTCTTCATCAGCTTGGGTGGTAACCTCATGAACCCTTGATGATCCGCTATCATCTCCCACAAAAAACTTTGTGCTATAGTAGTAATTCCAATTTGCATATTCTTTTAACTTTCTTTCAAAATCAGCCTCTCCTTGCTGGATTTTTCTATGAACTTTACTTACAGTGCCTGCATCAACAGACCCAAAGAAACCTCCAAGGGTTTCAACTTCTAAAACCGCAGTGTTTTGCCGGGTAAGGTCATCCATCTTTATAAAATAGCGCACATTATGCTCATATTTTATACTGACAATCCCATCTGCATCCGGCGGAGATTTTTCAAGATCATCTTGAAGAACAACCTTTATAGTTGGTTTTCCCTCAATGACGATTTCTTCAACCAAATTACCGCTGTTAATCATCTTTGCCTTTATATCATCAAAGTCTTCATACCAAATATCTTTAATATCCTCTCCATCCTGCTCATTATATTTTAGCGGTGTTATCTCCATGATAGCGTTTGTAGAAAATTTAAGAAAAGCATCCATGGGAAAATCATATTTTTCTGCCATCGCACTTGGCATCGGATACTCTTCAATATATTCAATATTATCGATTGGATCATCCGAATCCACCATTATCAGCATTGTAATAATACCTTTGTTATTAATCCTGCTTTCACCGGGATTATAAAGCCTTATGACATGTCCATCAAATGCATCATCATAATCCATATGGCCCTCATCCACATATTTCATCAAAGTTGTAATATCATTTGTCTCTTGTACTATCGCATCCGGATACTCATCCATATAGTCCTCTATGGGCAGCCGATCACCGGGTCTGTAGTTTGTCCAGTCCTCCTGAGCAGATACAGATAGGGAACAAAGCATAATTGACGCAAGCAAGGTAAATACAAGAAAGGGTGTTTTTCTTTTTATATTCATACCTTTCACCTCCCCACCATTTTAGTCAGTTCCCGAATAACGTCCGTCAAGCAGGATTTCTGCGCCTCGGTCATGGGAATGCGCATCTCCCCTGCTGTTTCTGAAGCTGAAAGGGTCTGATTAAGCAGTTTAGACAGGGCCTTTTTCCCCAAGCCTGCTGCCTTATTTTTCACTGTATTGCTAACCTGTTTTTTTGCCTCTTTAAGCTTTTCCTGCATGACCGGCGGTTGATCACTGACCGTGACGGAAACCACAGGCTCATTTACGGGAATATCCACTGCAGCCTTCTCTCCGGTAGCTATCGGTTCACCACATTTAATGCAAAATTTAGCTCCTTTTTTTAAAGGCACACCGCATTTTATGCAGGATTCTTGTTGCGTCTTTTTCATCTTTTGCTTTGCCTGTACCGGAGTGCCGCATCCCGAACAGAATTTGGCGCCCTCCCTCAAAGCTGCGCCGCATTTAATGCAAAACTTTGCCATATATTTTCCTCCTGTCCTGCCACACTGTATTTATGGGCGTATCATTGCCGCAAGACCCTCTGTACCGTCAGCTAAAGTAATGGTACCAACGGCATATTGAGCGCCCTGATGGTAATAAAATTGATTGATGCTAAGGTTCATCGGACCATACCCGTACAAGGTCCCATCCTTCCAATCCATATTTAAAACAGTGTCCTCCATATCAGTTTCATCAATGCTTTGGTTACCTGCGTACATGTGGGACCAGTCTAAGATAATACATCCATTGCCCTCCGCACCGGAAAGGGTAAGGTTGAGAAAATCATACAGCCTACCGGTGTCTTTGCCCTCCGGGTCATATATAAACAAGCACTTCCATCCCCCCGCCAAGTTATCGAAGTCCTTTTCCTCCGTTACAGAAGCCTGCACTCCGTTATTCTCCACATCCTCCAAAAACCATTTAAAAT
>DOHN01000034.1:0-203 GCA_003535195.1 Ruminiclostridium sp. | reverse complement strand
GTATGTTCTGATCTCTTTCTCCTTGCTTTGATTGGCTTGTTTCAGTTTGTTGGGGCTGATCCTCGATCTTTTTCTCTCCCAACAAAGAAGGTATTATCCCCGGCTCGATAAAAAGAATGGCCCACAGTACGACGATTGCGACAATACCTGCAAACACCTTGGCAGCGCCCCCTCCTTTTTTGTCCTTTGACCTGCGGGTATTC
>DOHN01000075.1:2558-2835 GCA_003535195.1 Ruminiclostridium sp. | reverse complement strand
GGATTTTGCGATAGGTCTCGATATGCACCGCCTGCCGCTCCGATTTATCCCATGGTTAGCGGTAATTTTGGCGGGTTATCTCCTCTGCGTACAGCTTGTGAAAAAGATGTATGTGCGTCGGTATGGGGAATGGATGTGACGCAATATGGCAAAATCCAAATAAAATGCTTCATTAAAAAATGGATAATTTGATAAAAAGCCCGTAATTCCTTTGAATTACAGGCTTTTTGGTGCGCCATCACGGGTTCGAACCGGGGACACCCTGATTAAGAGTCAG
>DOHN01000075.1:0-2402 GCA_003535195.1 Ruminiclostridium sp. | reverse complement strand
ACCAACTGAGCTAATGGCGCGTATTTGCTTTGTTTTATTCTATCGTCGTCCGCCGACATTTATTCATTATACAGATTGTGTTTACCCCTGTCAAGCTTTTATGGGAGGGAAATTGCAGAAATTTTTTTGGCTTTTTTGTACGTATAAACATTACCCAAATCCAAGAGTCTTGTATATATTTTTAGAAAGTATTACAAATACATCCTTTACTTTTAGCACGAACTTGTTTATCATGTGACATGACAGGCGGTGTAAATCACTATGAATAAATTTGATGGTTTTCTAAGGCATAGGCAGAGCCTCCTGCTACAGTATAAAATGGGGGATATGACCAAGAATGAGTTTATTGAAGAAAATTATCGATACATGGAGAACCTCGGAATTAAGCCCTTTACACGGTTAGATAACGTCAAAAAGGCAGTTTATAATTATCATTATCATAATGCACACGCAAAGTACTGGCAGTGGATCGCCAATGATTCCAAAAACAGCGATAAGGAACGGCGCAGCTATTATGCTGAATCCCTTAACCATTACCATCTTAAGGATCAGGCCACGCTCGCCCTGCTTCGATTAATTGATTTTAATGCGGAAGCCTATTATGTAAATGTCAAATCCCGGCTTTTAAAGGGCAAATTAATTGAGATCGTTCTAAAGGATCCCGATGTATTGCTGGAAATTGATGCTTTTCAGCCGGTCAGCGGTTTTACTGAAAACGAATACTTAATTCTTCATACCAAAAGTACTGCCATTGCAAATGCCTTGAAGGCCAACGGGATTTTAAAAGAAACAAAGCAGCAGTCCCTGACCGATGATTACATTAACCAAAAATATTAGATTCTGGTTAGGATTAGCATCCTTCTGCAATTAGCATAGTATGTACCAGTGCATTAATTGTATGAAAGGACACATCTCATGCGCGACAACATCAATTGGGACGTCTGCCCGGATTGGGTCCGCTTTTCAAGGACCAACGCAAGATCCGAGAATGTTGAACAATCCGAAGTCTGCTGCAGAGAAGAATCGGGACAGAGCCGCTCCCAAAGAGGAAGGCAAACACATGTCCATGAATTTCTTGGCAGCACAAAATTAGAAGATGAGAATGGAAACATACATAACCATCGTTTTGCCGGAGTATCCGGTGAGGCCATACCTGAAAGGAAAAGCCACATACATAAGATTCGGACAAGAACAGACTTTTTTGATCACTTCCACGAGATAGAAGTATCCACGGGTCCTGCCATTGATGTGAGAAATGGGAAACACGTTCATTTTGTCAAAGGCGAGACAACATTTAATGATGGACACGACCATGATTTCCAATTTGCCACCTTAATTGAAAGCCCGCTTCTGCCAAGGAAATGCTGACTATTATTTATTGCGGTGCTAACGATATCAAAAGAAAAAGAAAGCGTTGAAATCAATTCAGGCGCTTTCTTTTTTTACTCATAAACAAGAATTCTCCCACTTTGTTATTAAAAAATGCCGGGAATCCAGTAGGCTAATCCCAACCCCAAAGCAAAGGAAGCGCTATTGGCAACTAGTGCGTATACACACGGCTTCCAGCCGGGAATCTCTTTTTCGCTGTACTTTTTCAGATACGACATATAAAGAACGGCTTCCACAACAAATACTACAATTTCCAGCAGAACATAGAAGACTACAAACGCCATTTGGCCGGAACGGTAATTAATGATATTAAGCGCTACGTTCAGTGCAATCTGCGTCACTGTGTTGACAAGAGCGATAAAACGAAATTGCCTCTTTCCCCGAAAGCCAAACAATAGCGCAATTCCAAGCTCAATAGCGATGGTCAGCAGAATACGGGCAATCAGAGAGAGCACTTCATAGGTATAATCATAGGATTTTTTCACGGCAACTTCTATCGCCTGCCCCGTTCCGGCAGAAAGGTCCAGGCCAGAAACTTTGGCGGTGAAATAACTGTCAAAGGCATAACGTTCAAATCGTTCTCCGCTGACAACAAAGCGGTCTATCTCGGGAAAATACAGTAAAATTTTAAATTCCTGCGGTGGGTAATAGGTCCAGCTAAATTGCTGAGATTGAGAGCAATCCTTAAAAAACTGGAGAAAGTAGAAGCCATCCATATCTTTGTATTCTGTGAACTTCAGAAAAATATTATAGTCTTCATCGTCCCCCTGATAACGTGCATATCCCCTGTTGCTGTCATTAAGCGCCGAGTACGGACCGGTAGACTTTACACTGGATAGCAAAGTAACATAGTAGTTCTCGCCCTCAAGCCCATCAAAATCAATTACAACCGACGGCTTCGGTCCTATATCTGCTTGGACGGTCACGGGAAGTACCGCCGCCATAATCAAGGCGCATAACAACATCAGAATCACTTTCTTCATGATGATCCTCCTCGTATAATAATTTTTGTT
>DOHN01000196.1 GCA_003535195.1 Ruminiclostridium sp. | reverse complement strand
GAAAGCGGCTGGAGCCAGCTGGAAAACCTTGAATTTTAGTTTATTTAGTTTATAATGGTATATAGTTGTAATACATCTTTTATGAAAGAGGGTAGTAAAATGAAACGAATTTGCTTTATCGGTTTGGGAATCATGGGTAAGCCCATGGCTAAAAATCTCATCAAGGCCGGTCATTCACTTCAGGTATTCGACCTCGTTAAGCCTGCTGTGGAAGAGGTTGCCGCATGCGGTGCAAAGGGCTGCTCTTCCATCAAAGAAGCGGTAGAAGGCTGTGATACCATCATTACCATGCTTCCAAATTCTCCTCATGTAAAGACTGTTGTTCTCGGCCAGGGCGGCGTTGCCGAGTTTGCACAAAGAGGCTCCCTGGTGATTGACATGAGCTCCATCGCTCCCGGCGCTTCCAAAGAGATCCATACTGAATTGGTGAAAAAAGGAATCCGCATGATCGACGCCCCTGTTTCAGGCGGTGAACCCAAGGCTATAGACGGTTCATTGGCCATCATGGTCGGAGGCGATCAGGCTGATTTTGAAGAGGCAAAGCCCTTGTTTGAAATCATGGGAAGCTCAGCCATACTTGTAGGACCAATCGGAAGCGGCAACACCTGCAAACTGACCAATCAGATCATTGTTGCTGTGAATATAGCGGCATTGAGTGAAGGCCTCATGCTTGCAGAGCGTGCCGGAGCAGATGCCGAAAAGGTATTCAATGCCATCAAGAGCGGACTTGCAGGCAGCACCGTCATGAACGCAAAGGCGCCCATGATGCTGGATGGCAACTTTAAGCCCGGATTTAAGATCGATCTTCACATTAAGGACCTTACCAATGCCCTGGAAACCGGCTATGCCACCACCACTCCCCTGCCCTTAACGGCAGAAGTGATGCAGATGATGCAGGTTCTCAAAGCAGACGGAGAAGGCCAGAGCGATCACAGCGCACTGATGAAATACTATGAAAAATTAACAGGAACTGAAGTTCGCAAATAGTAACCGAAATATGTAAATAGAGCATGAACATTTTTGTTCATGCCTTATTTATATATGAATCAGAATATGGGAAAATCAATAAATTATTTCTTTCTCTTCTTTTAAAATCGACAACTGGGAAACGCCTCATTCATATTGTTTTACTAAAAATATTGTTCGAGTAGGATCCGTCAAGGAAATTTAATCTACGACCTTAATTTGTATCCTAAGTATGTGCCTGTAGAGCGAGGTAATTATATGGCCAAATTTAGTAAATTGGTGCAAAATGTTCAATTGCCCAAGATGATTAAAGTGAAACAGTGTTTTGACCGCCCCATACTCGAAGACATCCCCTCTGCTCTCCGAAAAGAGCTTAGCCGTGATGCCATCCTTTCTTCAATCAAGCCCGGAATGACCGTTGGAATAACCGGAGGCAGCCGGGGCGTCGCAAATATTGCTCTTATTATTCGTGAAATTGTATCTCTTTGCAAAGAACGGGGCGCTCATCCCTTCATCTTCCCCGCAATGGGAAGCCACGGCGGCGCCACCGCAGAAGGCCAGACCATTGTTCTTAAGAATTTGGGAATTACGGAAGAGTTCTGCGGATGCCCCATCAGAGCCACCATGGAAACAAAACAAATAGGTTTTACAGCAGAAGGCCATGTGGTACAGATCGATAAATATGCCGCAGAAGCCGACGGTTACATAGCTGTAAACAGAATCAAGCCCCATACGGCTTTTCACGGTACATACGAAAGCGGATTGATGAAAATGCTGGCTATCGGCGTGGGCAAACAGCGTGGCGCGGACGTTATGCATAAGACAGGCTTTAAATATATGCATAAGGATGTACCCATGTTTGGAAAGGCTATCATAGAAAATTCCAATCTTCTTTTTGGTGTAGGTACCATCGAAAACGCTTTTGATGAAACCTGCTTTATCGGCGCCCTGACTCCTCGGGAAATCATTTCGGAGGAGCCCAAATTGCTGCTTCAGGCCAAGGACCTCATGGGCAGTCTTTTGTTCCATGAAATTGATGTACTGATTGTTGATGAAATCGGCAAGAATATCAGCGGCGACGGCGCAGACCCCAATATCAGCGGGCAGTTCATTACCCCCTATGCGACAGGCGGCATTAAAAGCCAACGCCGGGTGGCCCTTAGCCTAACCAAAGAAACTCATGGAAACGCAGCGGGTTTCGGCGCCTTTGATGCCATTACAAAGCGTTTGTATAACCAGGTAGACTTAGAAGAGACTTATCCCAATGCCATCACAAATACGCTGCTGCATACGGTGAAAATCCCTATTATTATGGATAATGACCGGGATGCCATTGCAATAGCCTTAAAAGCCTGCAATGAAATCGACTACGATAGCCCGCGCGTCATCCGTATCAGGAACACGGCCCATATTGAGGACATCTATATTTCCGAAGCGTTGCTCGGTGAGGCCAAAGCCAATCCTCAAATCACCATTGAAAGCGAACCCATCGATTTTGCTTTTGATGACAGCGGCAACCTGTTTTAAGGGCTCCATTTTATGAACTATAAATCTCTGAAATAAAAAAGCCTGTAACGGGCAAGGCTTTTATAAAGGCATTGCCCGCTTTTTCCTCCTTTATATCCAGCGGCCGGAAACCTTATTGGACCGGTAGGTTTCCAGGGGGGCCCAGCCGGTCTCGGTAAACTGTGAAAG
>DOHN01000191.1 GCA_003535195.1 Ruminiclostridium sp. | reverse complement strand
AAATCAAATACGGAAGCAACGTCCTTTGATGAACTGCCGCTGGTTCTCAATGTCAGTGATGTTGCTTCCATCATGGCAATCAGTAAGGTGTCGGCCTATGAACTGGTGAAAAGCAATGGGTTTCCAGTTGTCCGAGTAGGCCGCAGAATTAAAATTCCGAAAGCCGCATTTGTGGAATGGCTGAACGATCAATCAAAAAAGGGGTAGTTGCCATGGGAACAGACGGCGGTTTTAGAAAGCGGCAAAATCCTTTTACACAGGTGTCAAATGAAGCCCTGCAAAACACGGAGCTTTCATGTAAGGCACGAGGTCTGTACGCCATCATACAAAGCTACATCACCATACCAGATTTTATACTTTACAAAAATCACTTGCGCAAAGTGTCTTGTTTAGGGCAGAGGGCGTTTGATGGTGCGTGGCAGGAGTTAAAAGAAGCGGGTTATTTGAAACAGTATCGCATACGTTCGCATTCAGGCTATCGTTATGAGTACGAGCTTTTGGACAGGGCTGATTTTATAACGCCAGCCCTGCAAAATATAGGCATTACCGGTGAAATTCTTGGGCAAGAAATCCAGCTGTAAAGCGGCTTTCAAGAGATTTGAACCACCTACATTTTGTATAGGGTTCAAAATGAATGTGGTTCAAAGCGTATGCGGTTCAAAATGTAGGCTATTTAATAAGATGATAAGAGAATAATATTTTATTTAATAATCACTCACTCTATCATTCCGGCGGCTTTGCCGCCGGTACTATCCGGCAAAGCCGGAATGGAGGGAGAGAGGGATAAAAGGAGCCAATAAAATGAGGATTTTACCCAGAAAAGAAACATTCTATTTTGTTTATCCGCTGGTTGTAGGGCAGCTCATTATTTCTGCCGGACAAACCATGCCCGGCTTGCTGCTGTTAGGACTGGCCGCCAGCGTGATTGTATGCCTAATCCTTGATATTAAATTTCTGGTGGTTCAGTTTAAGAAGCTGATGGGAGGAAAGTAGATGGAGGATTACATAATTGGTGTAATCGAGGATATTTTGAACGGCGTTACCAGCATGGGAGGGGATAACGGTTTGCTGGTTCAGACCCCGGCGCAGTTCAACAGCACGATTTATTCATGGGTGCAGGGTATCTGCCAAAGCGCAGCCATGCCGGTGGCCTATGTTGTATTAGCCCTTATTTTCACATTGGAGCTGTATAACGCCAGTACTCGCATTGATGGAGCTGGAGCCGGTGCGACATTCGGGGCTGAAATGATCTTTAAGGTGATGATAAAATTTGTGCTTTGTAAAATGGCCGTTGATATGACCCCACAAATTTTAGGTGCAATCTTTGAATTAAGCAGCAACATAATTGGCAACATTTCAGGCGGTACACCTGGAGGTTCCGTAACGGCTGATCTGGATACCTTGCGGACGGCGGTAGAAAACATGAGCGGAATGTTTCCGAAGCTGTTCTTGTGTGTCCAAGTAACAATTATATGGATTACATTTAAGTTCTCGTCCTTACTTATTACGGTTGTGGTCATTGGACGCATGGTGGAAATTTACATTTATACCGCAATTGCAGCCGTGCCGGTTGCCACACTGGGCGGCGGTGAACTGGGGATGATCGGCAAAAATTTTCTTAAATCCTTTGCAGCGGTTTGTGTGCAAGGTGTACTAATCTATATTGCTATGAGTATGTTTGGGACGCTGGCCGTCAGCATTCCAAACGGCGGCTTGGCGAGTGGTGATGTAACCGGCGTTTTGTTCCAATGTCTGCTTTATTCACTGGTGCTGGTGATGGCTGTTTTTTCTTCCGGCAGGCTTGCAAAATCTATCTGCAATGCCATGTAGGCAGCCAGCATTTTGTAAAAGAGTAAACGGCACCTTGCCGTTTACGAGGAATAACAAGCAAAGGAAGTGTGTACACACTTCCACCGAAACCGAAAAACCGCCGCTGGCTGGTTTTACCGTTTCTGCTTGTTGGTGCATTGCCCCAAACCCCATCGGCTAACGCCGGAGCAAACGCAAATACCGCTAATACCTTACAAAATACACCCGTGCTATTCTTTTTGAAAATAGCATACAAATGAAAGGACAGGACAAGCAAAAAGGAGGTGGTTGGCTGCCGTGGCAAAATCAAAACTGAATTTTCGTTTTCACAACCCCAACACGGCGGAAGCAACCGCCGACTACATATTGAAAATCTTTATAGAAGCCAATCAGGAAAAGGTGGAACAGGCTATGCAGACCGCAGCAGAGATTTCTGCGGCTGCACCGCCCTTTACCTACCCTGACGAGTTGGAAACAACTGGGAGCCATTTAACGTGAATGGCTCCTTTTCTTTTGCTCTGCCACTTGCCAAACGAAACGATACAGGATATAATTCAGTAGTAACAGACAGGTATTGAATTATATGAGAGGTAACGCCCTATGAATATAGCAGCCTATTGCCGGGTGTCTACCGACAAAGAGGATCAGCTCAACAGCTTAGACGCACAAAAGCGGTTCTTCACCGAGTTTACACAGAAGAACGGACATACTCTTGTGCGCCTATATGCGGACGAGGGCATTTCCGGCACAAAGACAAAAAACCGCAAGGAATTTCTGCGGCTGATGAAAGACGCTGAAAGCGGCCTTTTTGATATGGTTGTGGTCAAGGATATTTCACGATTTGCCCGCAATACGGTGGATCTGCTGCAAAGCACCCGCAAGCTCAAAGCTCTAGGCATCGAAACCACATTTTTGACGGCCAATATGACGGTTTTGGGCAACAGTGAATTTGTACTAACCATCTTCGGTGCTCTGGCACAGGAGGAAAGTGCCAACACCTCCAAGCGTGTGAAGTTTGGTAAAAAGCTCAACGCCGAAAAAGGCCGTGTGCCCAATATTGTTTATGGGTATGACAAAACGGCCGGTGACTATTTTAATCTGGCCATCAATGAGCAGGAAGCCGAGGTTGTGCGGCAGATTTATCACTGGTATCTAAACGATGGGCATGGCGGCGCTAAAATTGCCAAAATGCTGAATGAAAAAAGAATACGCACAAAGCGTGATTGTATCTGGTCACAGAACGCTGTATGCCGTATTCTTACCAATGAGTTATATACTGGAAAGATCATTAACGGAAAACAGGAAGTCACCGACTTTCTTACCGGCCAGCGGGCAGAAAAGGACGAAACCGAGTGGCTTGTGACCGAGCGCCCCGATCTGCGGATTGTGGAGCCGGAGCAGTACGAAAAGGCCGTACAACTCATGGAGCAGCGAGGTAAAGCTTTTCAGGTTGACCGGGAGCGGCAAAGCAATAAATATTTGTTTTCCACCCTGATTAAATGCAAGGACTGCGGCTGGTCGTTCCGGCGTACCGTGCGCACCTACAAGAATACCTATGTCCGGTGGGTATGCAGCGGCCATAATGGGCAAGGGGCAGATTCCTGTCCAAACCGTACCACCGTAGACGAGGACGAGCTGATTGCTGCGCTGCAAGACTATTTCGCCGGTGTGCTGAAAGGGAAAAAGAATATCATTTCCTATGTCGTGGGGGAGTTTAACCGGCTCTATAAGGCCAAGAGCGACAATGTAGAGTATGAAAAGGAGCTGCGCCAGCGTCTTTCAAAGCTGGGCAAGACTCGCCAAAAGTACATGGATATGTACGCCGATGATCTGATTACCCGGCAGGAGCTGAATGATCGGATCGGCGGCATGAAAGATGAGATTGCCCGCCTTGAGAATGATTTGAAGCTGGTTTCCTTTAACATTGACAAGGGTGAGCAGCTGGAGGATATTATTAAGAAAACCTTTGACACCATTGAGAGTATTACTGATGTGCGGCAGCTTACCAACGCCCAGCTGAAACAGGTTATTCAGAAAATTGAAGTGGACAAGGACGGCAACGTTGATATTTACCTGCGCTTGCTGGGGGATTTGGGTCTGGACGAAACCGTTCTAGTTGATGACAACCGTTCACAAAGATGTAACGGAGAGACTTTCAAAGCTGGATCCGTCCATGGCGGGGCAAGTAAAAAGGATACTGGATGAAAACAAAGCGGAACGTCATATCCGTGGAGGCGAAGCAACAAGGATGAAATATGGCAGAGATGGCAGAAAAGTCGGTTAATACCGACTTTTTGCATGTCCGGGCAGAATTTCTATTAGCTATTGAACTATGGGAAATATATTGATAAGATAAAATTTGTATACAATTAATAGGAAAAGGGGTTGTAGAGATTGGGACTTGGGATGGATATTGGTATAGATTTAGGAACCGCAACGATTCTGGTATATGTTAAGGGCAAAGGGATCGTCCTTCAGGAACCGTCGGTTGTGGCAATAGATAAAAATAGTGACAGGATTCTGGCGGTTGGTGAAGAAGCCCGGAAGATGCTGGGCAGAACCCCGGGAAATATTGTGGCCATACGCCCCTTACGGGATGGCGTTATTTCAGATTATCATGTGACTGAAAAAATGCTCAAGCATTTTCTGAATAAGGTCTGTGCCAAAAGCTTTTTTAAGCTTTTTAAGCCCAGGGTTATGATCTGTGTCCCTTCAGGCGTTACCGAGGTTGAAAAACGCGCTGTTGAAGACGCCGCCATACAGGCAGGCGCAAGAAAGACCTACCTGATTGAAGAGCCCATTGCAGCGGCTATTGGCGCAGGTATTGACATTACCAAGGCTTGCGGAAGCATGGTGGTGGATATTGGCGGCGGTACTACCGATATTGCCGTTATCTCTCTGGGCGGAATCGTTGTCAGCTCATCCATCAAGGTGGCCGGGGACAAAATTGATGAAGCCATTGTGCGGTATATGCGCAAAAAGCACAATGTCATGGTTGGAGAAAGAACGGCAGAAGAGCTTAAAATCAATATCGGGACGGTTTTCCCAAGAGAGAAGGAAATCTCTATGGATATTCGGGGACGAAACCTGGTATCGGGCCTTCCCAAAACCATCAGCGTTTCCTCAACCGAGCTTATGGAGGCTCTTGAAGAGCCAGTTTCCAACATTATTGAAGCGGTCCATTCGGTGCTTGAGAGGACGCCGCCCGAGCTCGCGGCCGATATCAGCGACAGGGGTATTGTCATGACGGGCGGAGGAAGCCTGATTTACGGGCTGGACAAGCTCCTGTCATACAAAACGGGCATTGACGTGATCATTGCCGATGAAGCAGTGTCCTGTGTGGCCATCGGAACAGGAAAGACACTGGATAACCTGGATATCTTAAAAAAAAGTAACCCTGCTGAAACTGGAATATATGGCCGGTAAGTGAAAATATCTAATGTTTATACGGCAATAAGCCGATATATGGAACAGAAGATAATTCCAGAAATTGAAAAAGGGGTTTAAAACCTTATGATCAGAGGGTTATATACATCCGGATACAGTATGCTTACCCTCAACAGGAAGATGGATACTGTGTCAAACAATATGGCTAATGTAAATACCAATGGATATAAGAAAGATACCGTAGTATTTGAAGAATTTTCCGACGTATTGGCAAAACGCTTCTCCGATACAGGCAATATTCCTCCGGGCAGACCTGCCGATATCGGGAATATGACCCTATACAATGATATCTCTGAGGTTCATACCGATTATACTCAAGGATCCTTTGAAAATACCGGGATGAGTACTGATGTTGCCATCAACGGCGACGACGGTGCTTTTTTCTGTGTCGCTGTGCCCGATAACAACAACCAGTTCCGTGAATATTACACCAGGGACGGCTCCTTTAAACTGAGTCCCACAGGCATGCTTGTCACAAAGGATGGCTATCCTGTTATGGGCAATAACGGCACCATCTATTTAAATGGCTCAGACTTTACCATCACTGAAAATGGCGAAGTGATACAAAATGGTGAGACCATTGATATCTTAAGAATCCGCAAATTTGAAAATCCTGAATCTTTACAAAAATACGGAAATAATCTTATAACCGCTGCCGGGGAAAGCCGGGACGCCGCATTTGAAGGGACCTTGCAACAGGGCTTTTTAGAGCGCTCCAATGTGGATTCTGTTAAAGAAATGGTTGAAATGATCACTGTTCTCCGGGCCTATGAATCCAATCAAAAGATGATTCAATACCAGGATTCCACCCTTGAAAAGGCAGTGAACGAAGTAGGCAGATTATAGTTTGTCAAGAGGATAGCTCCTGTGACAATGATTTAGAACTTTCTTATAAATAGTAAAGGAATTTTACAGGAAGTAGAATATTAAGGATAGGGATGTCCGAAAGAAAAAGGTGAACAGACCATGATGAGATCACTCTGGACCGCTGCATCAGGCATGAAGGCAATGCAGTTTTCCATCGATACCATTTCAAATAATCTGGCAAATGTATCGACTACCGGATATAAAAAAGAAAAAGCCGAATTTGAAGATCTTTTATATGTTACCATGCAAAAAGCATATTCGGGAGAAAATGACCAGAGACCGGTCAATCTTCAGGTAGGCCATGGCGTGGTGACCCGGGCAACTGTAAGAGATTTCGCTTCGGGTAATTTAGAGCAAACCAGCAATAAGCTTGACATGGCTATTGTCGGGGATGCATTCTTCACAGTCCGGGGGGCTGACGGAAACACCTATTATACCCGGGACGGGAGCTTTAAGGTGGGGATGACCGACGAGGGCAAGATGCTCACTAATTCCAGCGGATACCCTGTTCTTGACCAGGACGGCATTGAGATCTACCTGGATTATGACTTGGACAGCTACGAAATTCAGCCGAGCGGAGAAATTATGTACAAGGACCCTGAAACGGGCATAGGCCTGACAACGGGCCAATTTATAGGTCTTTTTCAGTTTGAAAATCCCCAGGGCTTAGAAGCCATGGGAGGAAACCTGTACAAAAGCAATGGGGCCACAGGCGAGGCTGTTTTAGACAGCGATACAGACAGCCCCAGCACCATCAGAAACTACTTTCTTGAGTCTTCCAATGTTCAGGTTGTGGAAGAGATGGTTAAGCTGATCACGGCCCAAAGAGCTTATGAGCTCAATTCAAAAGCCATTACCACCTCGGACGAAATGCTGCAGACCGCCAACAACCTGCGAAGATAAACCGGCGGGACAATTAACTTGAGGAGACAGGTATGGAAATACAGGGATTGGGACCAATCAATTATCTTGATACAGTAAAAAACGGCCAGGCTCAGACGGAAGCCTCCGATTTTGAGAGCGCTTTGCAGAAAGCCTTCGACGAGGGGGACAAAAAAGAGCTTAAAGAGGTATGCAACGATTTTGAGAAAATTATGCTGCAGATGCTTTATAAGCAGATGAAGGCCACAGTGCCGGATGGCGGACTTACCGAAAAAAGCAACGCCCGCAGTATTTTTGAGGATATGCTGGATGACGAGCTCATGGAGCTCGCAAGCAGGCGCGGCATGGGCATTTCTGATATGATGTATAACCAGCTCAGCGCCAAGATGGATAAAACCTACAAGCTCCAAACTAAAAAATAATGGCTTTTCCCACTGGCCTTTTTAGTTTTGTTATGTATACATATCTTATCTTTACTGAAAAAAAGCATTTTTAAATAATCAGCAGCAAGAACTTCTTTAAATAGAATGTTCTTGCTCTTTTTGAACCGCACTTTTATTTGTTCTACTGACGCTAAAGTGCCGTGAGTGATACGGGCGCCATGATTTGATGCCCCTGATAATCATGATATAATTGGCATATCATAAATGATGGAGGAATTTTATGACCGATATTTTAACAAGGCTCGCCAAAGAGCTTTCTATTAGGCAAGCGCAGGTTGACAGCGCGGTAAAGCTCATTGACGAAGGCAATACCATTCCTTTTATTGCCCGATATCGCAAGGAGGTCACGGGCGGGCTGGACGATCAGGTATTGCGGGAGCTTTATGACAGGCTTATGTATTTGAGAAACCTGGAAAGCCGCCGTGAAGAGGTCCGCCGCCTGATTGAGTCCCAGGAAAAGCTTACGGCTGAAATCAATGAAAGCTTGAATAAAGCGGATTCATTGCAGGAAATAGAGGATATCTACCGTCCATTTAAGCCTAAGCGCCGTACCAGGGCATCCATAGCCCGGGAAAAAGGATTGGAACCCCTTGCCGTGATCATTTATGCACAGAAACTTACAAAGGGCGACGTGCTATTAATTGCCTCGGATTTCATTGATCCGGAGAAAGGCGTGGAGACGGCGGAAGAAGCCCTTGCCGGCGCTATGGATATTATCGCCGAAACCATATCCGACAACGCGCAATACAGAAGGGCCATCCGCGAGCTGACCTTTAAGGAGGGCGTTTTAATCACTGCCGCAAAAAAGGAAGAGGATTCGCCCTACCGGATGTATTACGATTTTAAGGAACCGGTACAAAAAATATTGCCCCATAGGGTGCTGGCCATTAACCGGGGGGAGAAGGAAGAGTTCCTTTCAGTTAAGCTGGAAGCTCCTGAAATAAGGATCATTGATTGGCTTAAAAGCCGGACGCTCTCGAAAACCGGCTCGATCTTTAGGGATCCCATTGAAAAAGCGATTGAAGACGCTTACCGCCGTCTAATTGCTCCCTCCATTGAGAACGAAATCCGGGGAGGCCTTACCGAGGCCGCCTCGGAGCAGGCTATAAAAGTGTTTTCCGAAAATTTGAGAAATCTCCTATTACAGCCCCCTGTAAAGGGAAGGGTGGTTCTGGGGCTGGATCCCGCTTACAGGACAGGCTGCAAGCTCGCGGTTGTGACTGAGACAGGAAGCGTTCTCCATACCGGCGTCATATATCCCACACCGCCCCAAAATAAGACGGCGGAGGCCACAGCCGCTTTAAAAGCCCTTATTGCCAAATACCGTGTGGATATCATTGCCATAGGCAACGGAACCGCGTCCCGGGAAACGGAGATTTTCGCAGCCGGTGTGATTCGAACATTGGACAGAAAAGTCCGTTACATGGTCGTCAGCGAAGCGGGGGCTTCCGTATACTCGGCCTCAAAGCTCGGCGCCGAGGAATTTCCGGAATTTGATGTTTCGCTTCGGAGTGCGGTTTCTATTGCACGCCGTCTTCAAGATCCTCTGGCCGAACTTGTTAAGATTGACCCCAAAGCCATTGGCGTAGGCCAATATCAGCACGACATGAATCAAAAAAGGCTGGGAGAGGCCTTATCCGGTGTTGTCGAAAGCTGCGTCAATAATGTGGGAGTGGATTTGAATACGGCTTCCCCATCATTGCTGTCCTATGTGGCCGGCATCAATTCAACGGTTGCGGGAAATATTGTGGAATACCGGGAGGTCAGCGGGGGCTTTAAAGCCCGAAAGGAGCTTTTGAAGGTCAAAAAGCTGGGAGATAAGACATTCCAGCAGTGTGCGGGCTTTTTGAGAATACCTGGGACCGAAAATATCCTGGACAATACCTCCGTCCATCCCGAGTCCTATGAGGCTTGTAAAGCTCTTTTGAAGCTTACCGGCCATACCCTGGAGGAGATTTCTAAAAAGAGGCTCGATAACCTGAGAACCGAGGTTGAAAAGCTGGGCATTGAAAAGGTTGCAGCGGAAATAGGCGTGGGCGTGCCGACTCTGCAGGATATGATCAGCGAGCTTTTAAAGCCCGGCAGGGATCCGCGCGATGAGCTGCCGCCGCCCTTATTATCCGAGGATGTGATGGATATCGCCGATCTGAAGCCCGACATGATCCTGGACGGAACCGTCCGGAATGTGGTGGATTTTGGCGCATTTGTGGATATCGGCGTCCACCAGGATGGCCTGGTTCATATCTCTGAGCTTTCCGACCGTTTTGTGAAGAATGCGATGGACGCGGTAGCGGTGGGCGATATTGTAAAGGTGAGGGTTTTAGATGTGGATGCCAAAAGAAAACGAATATCGCTTTCAATGAAGGGAATGAAATAGAAAATCAATCCTTATGACCTTCTGCATATTGGGACAGGCAACGGGAATACTTATTTATTGAGTATTGGCGCTTTTGCGGAAGGGTTGCGTTTTATTTGGACGGTAAAGGATATTTTAAAGCCGATGATAAATTTGCTGCATTCAGGGTGGCACGAGCGGTCACAGAAACAATGGGTTCAGCCGGAATCAGCAGCAGAAAGAATATTGCCGCGGAACGTCCCATTGTTGTCATGTGTATTGGAACCGACCGGTCAACAGGGGATTCCCTGGGACCTCTGGTAGGTGACATGCTGGTTAAATGGCGATTAAACGGAATTCACGTCTATGGTACGCTGGATAATCCGGTTCATGCAAGGAATCTGAAAGAAACACTGGTAAATGCGCTTGCGCTTCATCCCGGAGCTTATTTGGTCGCGGTCGACGCATCTCTCGGGGTATTGGACCATGTCGGCTGCATAACGGTCGGGAAAGGGCCGATAAAGCCGGGAGCGGGGCTTAAAAAAGAGCTGCCCGCCGTAGGTGATATGCACATTACAGGAGTGGTCAACACCGGGGGATTTATGGACTTTCTGGTGCTCCAAAGCACAAGGCTGTCGGTGGTCATGAGAATGGCGGATATTATTGCCAGGGGCCTTCATTTGGCCTTTAATGATTATTCTTCTGTTTCTTTCAGGGATTCGGTTTCTTTCTCCCAGTTTCAATTAATGGATCAGTAAAATAAATTAGAGTTTTAACAGAGAA
>DOHN01000061.1:3718-3921 GCA_003535195.1 Ruminiclostridium sp. | reverse complement strand
AGCCGACCGCAGCCGGGATAAGCGCAGGGACGTTTTGGTTTCTTAGGCATAAAACACCTCCTTTTAAGCATAAGAAAAGCCCTCGCAGGAGAATTTGCTCCCGTGAAGGCTGTTTCCTAATATTTCATACTACCATTATATAACTTACACTATGGACAAACAGTGTCAGCGTGTGCCATACTGTGCCAAAGTGTGCCAACTTT
>DOHN01000061.1:0-3484 GCA_003535195.1 Ruminiclostridium sp. | reverse complement strand
ATAGAAACATTAAGGTTGACACAAATTTCTTCCCAGTTAAGAAAGTTGATGTAGCGGTAACGAAGCAGCAGTTTTTCGTCCACGTTCTCCATCCGGTTAACCGCCTCACGGATATCTGTCTTCAGCTTTACCAAGCGGTCGACCTCTTGCTGTATCTGTTTCTCCAAATCTACTATCCTAACCACATACTTTACAAAGGGCGGGTCAGTATTCTTTGTTCCGCTGACTTTTTCCTCAAGCACAGGAGACGAAATGCTTCTTGATAAATCCCTTAAACCCTGCAGTTCCTCAAGGTCAGAATTTATTAGTTCATTCAGCCGGTACGCCTGTTTCAGAAATTCCTTTGCTGTCATCGCACCACCTCCTCCTGTAGCTTTTGGATTAGCATCTCATGGTCAATGGAGGTTATGTCAGAGAAAAAACCGGAGCGAAAGAAACGCTCAACCTCACGTTTCGTATACAAAGCCGACTCATTATGAGGGTGTTTTGCCAATCTTTTCAGTGCAAAGCGGTAATCCTTAACTGCCTGCAGAACAATAGCATTTGCCAGCTTTTCATATGCATCCGTCATACGCTATCCCTCGCTTTCCCAAGATTTGCTTTGACCGCATTGATAAGGTCGGACTGTGTCTTTTCCTTTCGTTTCAAGGCTCTCATGACATCTTCGTCAATAGTGCCTTTGGTAATAATGTGATGTATAACCACCGTTTCATTTTGACCTTGTCTCCAAAGTCTCGCATTCATCTGCTGATACAGTTCCAGGCTCCAGGTAAGTCCAAACCAGATAAGGGTTGAACCCCCACTTTGCAAGTTGAGACCATGCCCTGCTGATGCCGGATGGATAACCGCAGCAGTTATATCACCGTTGTTCCAATCCTTTATATCCTTGGAAGTCTTGATTTCTCGAACTTTGAATCTTGCCTTAATACGCTCCAAATCATGATTATACCAATAGGCAATAAGCACAGGTTTGCCGTTTGTACCTTCGATTAAATCTTCAAGGGCATCCAGCTTGCGGTCATGAATAAAATGGGCTTTTTTATCCTCATCATAGACAGCGCCGTTAGCCATCTGCAGAAGCTTGCCTGAAAGGACTGCTGCATTCATAGCATCAATTTCTTCATCGGCAAGTGCAAGAACCATATCTTCACGAAAGCTGTCATATACCGACTGCTCTTTTTCACTTAAGTACACAGGTACTTCATTGATTACGCATTCCGGCATTTTCAGAAAATCCACTGACTTCATGGAAATCGTAATATCCGAAATGAGTCTGTATATTTCATCTTCTGCCCCAGGTAGCGGTTTATATGAAAACACAATCTGCTGATTTCTTTTATCCGGAGTAAAAAAAGAATTGCGGTAGTGAGTTATGTACCTGCCGAGTCTTTTACCCATGTCGAGGATACGAAACTCTGCCCACAAATCCATTAATCCGTTACTGGATGGTGTACCCGTAAGGCCAACAATACGCTTTACCTGGGGCCTTACTTTAAGCAAGCTTTTGAACCTTTTTGAACCATAGGACTTAAAGGATGAGAGTTCATCAATGACCACCATATCGTAATCAAATGAAATACCGCTTTTGTTTACCAACCAATCTACATTTTCCCTGTTTATAAGATAGATGCTTGCAGGTTTCCTAAGTGCTGCCAAACGCTCCTGCTCTGTACCGATTGCCATCGAAAACTTCAGCTCTTTTAAATGCTCCCACTTATTTATCTCAGCTGGCCAAGTATCCCTTGCTACCCGGAGTGGGGCAATGACCAGAACCTTTCCAATTTCGAAGCTGTCAAGGCACAAATCAAATATAGCAGTTAGTGTAATTACGCTCTTGCCAAGACCCATCTCTAAAAATACTGCGGCTATGGGATGCTCTAAAATGAATTTGGTCGCATAGATCTGATATTTATGAGGATTGTATTTCATCGAGTATCCCTCCAATCTGTTCATCATCGTCAATTACATAGCAAGCAAAGCCTAACTTCCGTAACTGCTTTATTCTTCTAATCTGCAGCTGACGAGGTTTCCCGCCAGGAGCCTTTAATTCTGCAAATGCCATCTTCCCATGTGGTAAAAGCAATAGTCGGTCTGGCATCCCATCTAAACCGGGACTAACAAACTTCGCCGCAATGCCTCCCATCTTTTTTACCGCCGTTACAAGCTTCTTTTCGATATATTTTTCAAGCATAAATACCTCCTATATAAAAGGCTCGGAACAAGAAAACAACTTTGACCTATTTTTCCTATACGCGCGCATATATGCGTATGCACAGGCTGCAATTTCTTCTTTTTGTCATTTGTTATTAAATAGATACTTCTTGTTCCACTTGTTCCAAACCGCCATTCTTTCTTGTTTTATCAACACTTGAGGGAGAACAAGACTGGGAACAACGCAGGGAACAGCCTATGCCTGTTCCTCACATCGGGAGTAGGCTCGCTGTTTTCCGTAGACAGGAAACATCACAACCCCATTCTTGTTCCCGGAGTACTTGTTCCATTCACTGATCTTTCTCATAATGGCTCCAATGGCATAGGAATCAGATGTTTTCATTGATGATGCATCTTTGCCAAAACACTCACACCAAATCTCCATATTGCAGACAAGGGTTCTTTTTACTGTTCCAACACGGGTGCCGCCGCCAAATTCGCTGCCGCCGAGGAAATTTCGACGCTCGTATAAAGACATTGTGTCCCAGTCATCCGGCAAAAGGGTATCCAGATAAGTGCGAACCAGACCCTCTCGTTCATCGGTTTCCATTGCATCAGCCTGCTCACTGATTGCTAAGTGCACATCATCACCTTCAAGGTAGAGTTTTTCACCCTTCTCATAAAGCACCAGCGTCTCTGCCCAAATCTGCTGTACTTCCTCTTTTGTCATCTGCCATGCTTTCTTTTTGCCGTTGCCGCTGATACGCACCGGCCAAAATCTTCTGTTGCCTGTAATATCACGAAGAAAGCCGCTCTCTGCATTGGTAGAACCCACAATCACACACTGACGGGGATGGCTTTCAACATTGACTCCATAGCTTGCACGGTACTTGTCATCAGACCTTGATATAAAGGACTTCACAACCTCCACATCGGTCTTACGCATTCCGGCAAGCTCACCAAGTTCCAGCATCCAATATCCCTGCAATTTTTCAGGACCGGCCTTATCCTTCATATCCGTAATGGTCAAACTGTCTGAAAACCAATCTCCGGCAAGTTTGGCAAAGAAGGTAGACTTGCCGATGCCTTGGGGACCGTTTAGGATAAGGACACTGTCAAACTTTGTACCAGGTCTATAAATACGGGCTACCGCCGCGGCCATTGTTTTGCGAATGACTGCTTTTGTATAGGAATTATCCGCTGCACCGAAATAATCGATGAGCAGATTTTCCACCCGGCTAATGCCATCCCATTTCGGCAGGGAGTTCAGATACTCCTTAATGGGATGGTAGGCTCTTTCTGCAGCTACTGCTAACACAGCATCCTTGGTCTT
>DOHN01000028.1:59296-62260 GCA_003535195.1 Ruminiclostridium sp. | reverse complement strand
CCTTTTCAGAAGCTTCATGGCATTTTCTCTTGCATCTTCCTTTATTTTAGAAGGGGATGTACTGATTTCATATAATGTTTTTTTATTTTTAATGGGCAGTGTATTTCGTATTTTTATAAAAAAGTTTTTGAACGCCTTCATGCGCAAGTCATGGGCGGCAATATATACAGGCGCCAGCATAATATTTTCGATAACCGTCTTATTATTGAACAGGTTAAACTGCTGAAAGACCATGCCCATATGACGGCGGTGAATGTTAATATCCACCTTCATGTCGGCGATATCAACACCTTCAAATACAACAGCGCCTCCGGTCGGGTCCTCCATACAGTTCAGACAGCGCAAAAATGTACTCTTGCCGCTTCCGGAAGGGCCTACAATAGCGATCTTTTCGCCTTCTTTGATGGTAGTCGTAATACCCTTTAATACCTCAAGGTGACCGAAGTTCTTCTTTAGATCAATTACGTCTATCACTTTTTCTCAGGCTCCTTTCCATAGCTTTAATGAGCAGCGCAATAATCATCACAATAACAATATAGATTACGGCCATAACCAGATATGGCACCATAAACTCGTAGCTGTTGGTACCTATATAATTAAATGCGACGTACAAGTCAGCAGCGCCTACAAAGCTTACCACCGATGTTTCCTTGACCAGGGCGATCAGCTCATTGCCCAGTGTAGGAAGTATGTTTTTAATAGCCTGAGGCACAACGATCTTCAGCATGGTAACGCCGTAACTGAGGCCCACGGCGCGCCCCGCTTCCATCTGGCCCGGATCTACAGACAGGATGCCGCTTCTCATGATCTCTGAAACGTAAGCACCGCTGTTGAGACCGAAAACCAAAACACAGACATTCAATCCGGGCATATTGATGCCCATCAGGGGCAGGACGACATAATAAGCCACCAAAAGCTGCACAACAACAGGCGTACCTCTGAACAATCCGACATAAAAACGGCAAAAGCCATCCAGTATTTTAGGCAGTCTCTTATATTTGGGAAACACTTCCACAATGGCTATCAATGTACCGATGACAATGCCTATGGCAAGACCGGCAAGAGCAATGTATAAGGTGTTTCTCAAGCCGGTTACCACCTTTATGTAGCCATCATTGTAATAGAATATTTCCCAGAATTTTTCTAACTTCTTATCAAAGTTTCCCATATTATCCCTTTTGCAACATACCCTGCCGTTTTTTTAGCGGGGTATGCATAATTATTTATTGGTTCCGGTTTATACATGCCCGGCCAAAGGCTCTTTTATGATCCATACCAGGAATATACAACCGGTCCGAACTGAAATTTCTCATTAATTCAGTGCGTTAATTGCCTTTGCGATACTCTGGGCAGGAGCCTCGTCGATGATGACATACTTGATATTGCCATTCAGCATATCCTGAACAGCCAAAGAACCGGATTTATAGCCGACGCATTCGGTCTTGTAGCCATTAAAGCCCCAGTCGGCATCCCCTTCAACATAGAACTGGCCGGTGGTGCCTGTCTGAACGCCAATCTTTGTGTCGCTGCCCAGGCCCGAAAGAATAGATTCTATATCGGCCGCAGCCTGACATTTGTCAAAGGTAGAATCATTTGCCTTGACGATCACTTTTTGAGCCGCATCATAATATTTATCGGAGAATGTCACATACTCTTTTCTGTCTTCCTTTATGGTAAGACCGGCCATGGCGATGTCGGCTTTGCCCTGACCAACAGAGAGGCAAACGGCATCAAAATCCATATTGCTGATGACAAGCTCTTTGCCGAGGTGATCCGCAAGAAGGGCGGCAATTTCCATATCAATACCATAATACTTGTCGCCAACGGTATACTCAAATGGTTCAAAACCTGCATTAGTCGCAACAATAAGCTGATCCTTTGTGCTGTCGGGAGCAGCGGATGCAACAGCTTGAGGCTGGCCGCCGCCAAAATAATTGTTCAATATTTTTTCAAAAGTTCCATCCGATTGGATTTGAGTAATAAATTTATTGACTTCTTCCAACAGCTCCGGCTGACTTTTGTCCACGCCGAAAGCGTATTCTTCCTGGGTCAGAGGTATGTCAATGACCTTCACACCTGAACTCTCCTTGCCTGAACCGCAGCCTGCAAGCACTAAACCGCAGATGGTCAGCATTGTAATTGCAATTATTAATGCAGTGTTTTTTTTCATGATCAGTTTCTCCTTCTTGATAAAAAATATTTTTCAATACTTATACAATGTATGTGAATGTATAAATATACATTATCGCAGAAATTTATTTTTGTCAACGAAAAATAAACTTGAATTTTCGTGCCGGAGCGGCAGAGTGATGGAAGGCCGTAAAAACACTATTAGCCTATTGAAAAATATGAATACGGAGGATAATATAGATAAAGCTGCTTTATAACTTTATTGGAATGAAGCAGTATAATATTTGAGACACCGGCATTTTAGACCGCAAAATTCAAAAAAGAAAAGGAAATAACAATGACAAAACAACTCAAGGCAGATCTCTCCCTGTTGAGCATAACGGTTGTATGGGGATCCTCTTTCATTATTATGAAAAATATTTCAGAGGATCTTCCGGCCTATGTATATTTAACCCTCCGCTTTTCAGTAGCCGGGATCCTCATGCTTCTTCTATTTCATAAAAGACTGAAAACTCTTAAGTTAAAGACTTTATTGAGCGGGTGCGTGATAGGCTTTCTCATCTACGGAGGTATGATGCTGCAGGTGATGGGCCTTCAGACCACGTCGGCTTCAAATTCAGGCTTTATCACAGGGCTTAATGTTGTTATGGTCCCGATTTTGTCAGCGACACTGTTAAAAAAGAAGCCCCCGGTAAGTGCGGTGATAGGGGTTATCATGGCGGCTGTCGGCCTGTTTATCATGAAGGGCTTTACCGGAAGCTGGGTGATAGGGGATACATATACGCTGTTATGTGCCGTATGCTTTGCCCTGCAGATTATTTTCATTGATAAGTT
>DOHN01000028.1:51753-59051 GCA_003535195.1 Ruminiclostridium sp. | reverse complement strand
GGATTCGGCATTAATTGCCGCCATACTTTATACGGGCGCCATAGGGACTGCCTTCGGCAATGGAGTGCAGACTGTCGCCCAAAAGTACACGACCCCTACCAGAACCGCTCTTATTCTTACCTGTGAGCCGGTTTTTTCTGCTATTTTTGCCGTTCTTGTTCCCAATGATCAAGGAATAAGGGAGGTTTTAAGCCTGCAGACTATTCTGGGATGCTGCCTTATTCTTTTCGGAATGATTATTACCGAAATAAAGCCGGGCCATTTATCAAAAGATCCCGTCGCCGATTAATGTACCTGTATTTTGTTACAAAAGCGTAACCCAAAAGCTCTTTACGTTCTGCCTCCAAATGACGATAATTCTTATAGAATTTATTACTGGAGGCATTTTTAATGCGGTTTATTAAAAAAGCGGCTATTGTGGCCTTGGTTGCTGTAATAGCTTTTACAACAGCCTATAACACCTTTCCACATGTTTATGCAGCATCGGCGGAAACAGTGGTGCTTAACGGGGAGGATGGACTTATAAGCGGTATCGTCAGGGAAAATAATCCTTCTCTCGGCTATTTGACAGTTTACTTAAGTTCGGACAAAAAGGCCGATCCTTCAGTCAATACTGCAGTAGTCAGAAATTTTACCTATGGCTATGATATTGTCATTCTTCGGGATGGCATTGCCGTGACGGCAGATAATATTCAGCCCGGGGACAAAGTGTTTCTGGAGCTTGATGCAGAGGGCTATATCGGCAGATTAAGCGCCGGCAGCTGGTATAAGCCGGTTTATGGAACCGTTCATTTAAAAAGCGCTTCGGGACTGATTGTCAAAAATGACAGCGGGGTTTATATTCACTATCCCTTAACGAATAACATTCCGGTTTTTAAGAACGGAAAGCCCCTGGGCATTTCCGATATTCAGCCGGGCGATCGGATCAGGCTGCTGGCACAGACCGATGGCGAAAATATTGATATTGCCGGCATAGATATTGAGAAAAACCCAAAGCCGGTTTCGGGGATCTACAGAGGAAATATTGAATTTTTTGATAAGATAAGGGACTCTCTGGTACTTTCAGGCGTTCAGGAATTTGTAAACGGCCGCTGGGAAAACACCCGGGTGATCGGGATACAGAGCTTTGGCTTTAACAGTGACTATAAGGTAAGGCCGTCGGCCAGGACTTCGGGCACAGCCTATTTTGCTGTAAAAAAATCATCGGACGGGTCTGACAAAATTGTAGTGGCCGGTTACCGCTCGGAGCCTAAATTTGAAACTACCGCAAAAGATTATCTCCTAAGTACAGACAGCGGGCGCCTGGAGCTTGAAAACTCCTCCGATTTTATAAAATTTGATCAGGATACCATTGTCATTAAGGATGGTAAGTTGGTTGATGTCAGCGCTCTAAACACCCTTGATCCGGTAAGGATTTCTATGGAGAAACCCGTCTACGGCAGCACTTACCTGGCCAACATATTGATCAGCGAAAGCACTGTGGATAGTGGGCCGGTGATTTACAGGGGCCGCATCAAAAGCGTGAAAGCTGCTCAAAGCTTAACGGTAGAATCCTTTGCCAAGCTTAACGGGGTTACCTGGGAGTTCACCAATACGCCCAAAACCTTTGATATTAACCTGAATGTAAGCCGTCTTTTAGATGAGGATGGCATTGGCAATATGCGTGAGTTTGATTCGGACTATGCAGGGAAAAGTGTGTACATTATTGCAGAGGGTACCGAAATACAACTCATCAGCCTGGCGCCCTATGCGGAAAATCCCGTATCCGGACGGATCTCGGACTTATATGCCGGGACGGCTGCTGATTCCGAAGAAACCCTCAGCGATCCTGCAAGTGTTACCCTTACCAATGCAATGATCTACGATACGGATAGCCACCGGTGGAAGAAAAATGATCATAATTCCCTGGAAGTTCCTGTGCTTGATTATGCTGTTGTCGTTAAAAAGGGACAGGTCGGAACCATCTCCCTGTTGAAACGGGGCGACGAAATCAGGATTATGAGGCATGCGCAAAGTGATCATGGAGTTCTGATTATCTGCGAATAATTTTGGGAGGTTTAATCATGAAGAAGAATACTATATGGATGGCGGCAGTATTAATTTTAGCAGCGTTTCTTGTGATGCCTCTTAAAGCATCGGCTGTTGAAGGTACATTAGGGTACCAGGGCGGAATCTCCATTGAAAATTTAGATAAAGAGCATGAATATCATTACAGTGAAATGTGCTTTTTGACGGGTAAACCCTTTGAGCTGTCAGGTACGCTCACCATTAAAAAAACAGACAAAAATGATGTAATCAGTTCAACTTACACCTATAAGCTGGAAAATGCTGAGCATAAGGCAGTTATGAACAGGGTCATCGTGTATACTGCCTCCAAGGAGACAAAATCCAACGGACAGATTACTGAGACAACAAAACTCAGCAAGTCTCCCACCGAGGTTATTACCATTGACGGGAAAACCTACAGATTAATAGAAGGGGGCTTCTCCCGTTCCATGCTGACAGATCCCAAGCCGGCCATTAACTATCATGCCGGAGAATTCTCCAGCAGCAAGATTTATTCCATCAACGCAGCTGCCTCCAGAAATCCCGATACCGTTACCGTAAACTTTTCGGGGAGGATCTACTCCTATGATCAATATTGGAGCAGTACCCAGACTCAAAAAATCAACGTTTTGGTTGAAACCAAACTAAGAAACGCGGATACTCCCGTTCAATGGGGAGGCTCAGCAGAGATCACTGTTTCCAGTACAGCGCGGAAGCAAATTTATTATGCCGAAAATGAACCGACACAAATCAGCTTTGAAGGGGGCTATGTGCAAAACAGCTGGACAGAGGCAACATTGGACTATACAGCCAGATTCCCCGAATTCGATAAAAAAGGGAATCCCACCGATGTCATGAAGACCTATGCAAATACACAGAGCATGGCTTCCTCACCGGTTTATTCAAGGCTTATGGTTCCCGATTTAAAGCACTTAAATGGCTATTGGTCGGAGGAAGCCATCGGCATTCTCTACGGTCTGGAGGTCATACCCGGAAGCGGGAACAGCTTTAATCCCGCTAAACCTGTTACCAGGCGGGAATTTGTTGTGATGCTCATAAGAGCTTTAAATGATATACCCGAAGACCCCGATGTCCGGAAAGCCACTGTGCCGAACAGAAGGTCAAGCAAAAAGACACCGGAGATATCGCCCTTTCGGGATGTCAGTACCGATGACATCTATTATAATGAGATCAAACAGGCATATACAAAGGGAATTACCAGGGGAAACGGCCAGGGCCTTTTTTATCCCAACCAGTACATCACAAAAGCAGATGCCGTTAAAATGATGGTTTCTGCTCTGGGCCTCGAGAATCTGGCGGCATGGCCCGCCGCATCGACACCGTTTACCGACCATGATATCATTCCGCTCTATGTCAGCAATGCCGTTTCTGTGGCCCATGACCTTGGCCTGATCGCCGCTGATGAAAGAGGCAGATTCAATCCAAAGGCCCAATTGACCAATGAGGATACTGCAAACCTTCTATATGGGCTCATTACCTATATGGGAGATGAGATGATAAAGGATTATTCCGACAGAATGATGCAATTCTAAGCGCTACAGGAAGGAAGTATTCAATTGAAAAGGATAAAAAGGCTTTTTTGCCTGGTTCTTGTTGTCCTGTTCACGTTTTCCGGAAGCTTTAAAGTGCAGGCTTCGGATTATGGTTCCTATTTAGAGTCAATGCTCGAGTTTGCAGAGGAAATGTACTATGGGGATTTTTCTGATGAAGAGGTGTTCAAGGCTTCCCTGAGGGGCTTTTTCCAAAGTCTTGATCCCTATTCGGATTTCTATGACCTGGAAGAACTTGCGGCTTTCAACAGAAGTATTAACGGAAACTATGCGGGCATCGGTGCGGGCCTTGAAAAAGACGATTCTGCCATTAAGATCATTAAGATATACGAAAATTCCCCGGCTGAAAAATCCGGCCTCATGGAAGGGGATTTTATCACGGCGGTCGACGGTGAAAGTGTTGCCGGCAAGGAAACCGGCGCCGTTGCCTCCTCCATTCGTGGGGAAGTGGGTACAACGGTCCGCATAACTGTTTTGAGAGGGGATAAGACCCTCGAATTTTCAATCATAAGAGGTACGGTAACCATCAATCCGGTTCACTACAGAATTGAGGAAGATATCGCCTATATACGCATTGACAGTTTCAACAGCGGAACATCTTCCAAATTTGAAAAGGCAATGGACGAAGTCGACCGAAACGGCATCACGAAAATTATTCTGGATTTAAGATCCAATCCGGGCGGGATTGTGGATGAAGCGGTTGAAATTGCAAGAAGATTGATGCCGCCGGGAATTGTGACCACTCTGGACTATAAATCAGAATTGTTAGAGGATAAGGTTTACTCCTCTTCTGCCAAGCATGCGGCTTACAAGGTGGCCGTACTGGCAGATGAAAATACGGCAAGCGCCTCCGAAATCCTAGGAGGTGCCCTTGAGGATTCCGGAAGCGGATTTCTGATAGGACAGCAGACTTATGGTAAAGGTGTATTCCAAAATATGTTTGCCGTCCTGACCCCGGAGGCATGCAAGAAATACAAGGATCTTTACGGCGTCCACTATGTTGCTGAATTTGAATGGCTCAACTTAGAGGGGGTATATCCTTTAGAAGGTGAGATTTTTGGAGCGGTCAAGCTGACTACGGGCCATTATCTTACGCCAAAGGGAAGGTCCATTGACGGAATCGGTCTGAAACCTTTAATTACAGTGGCAAACCCCAGCTACCCCAATGGTGTTGATCTTTCACTGATAAAAAAATTAACCAATAATGATACGCTGATACTTAACAATTACGGTGAAGAAGTTTATAATGCTGAGAGAATACTGAAAGCCGCCGGATATTTTACCGCTACCGCTGATAAACAATTTGGCTCTGAAACCCAGGAGGCTGTTAAAAAATATCAAGTTGAAGCAAAACTTCCGGTGACCGGAGGAATCGATCAAAAAACTAGAGATTGGCTGAATAATACGCTTTTAGAGCTGAGATCGAAAAATGACAAGCAGTATTCAAAAGCTTTGGAAGCATTGAGTTTATTTAGGAATTAATAAAGGGGATTCGCATTTTTAATGTCGGCAGATGAATTGAAGGAGAAGGATAAAGAGAAAAGAGGGTTCAGTTTTACAAAGCTGGCCCTGTTTCTGTTCATGGTCATTTTCATTGCGGGTGTATCCATGTATGCGTTCATGGGTATAAACCCGATTGATTTATTTGCCGATGGGATATCGGGATTCCGTAACCGGGTATTTACCGCAAGCTCAGAGCAGCTATCTGAAAATATCAAAAAAATTGCAAGCTATGACAGCAGTGCGAAAATATCCTGCATCGATGTTTCCGGTGACTTGGCGGTCGCCGACATCAGTTCCGTGCGAATATATGATTCTGACGGGCGTGAAAAAGCCTATGTCCCGGTAAACCTTAAAAAGCCTTATATCCAGGCTTATCAGAAGGAGATCCTGATAGCTGACCTAAATGGCAGGTATGTAAGCCTCATAAGTGACGGGCGGCTGCTGTGGGAGAAAACTTTGGATGAGGATCTTGTCAATGCTTCCTTAAGTGAAAACTGGATATTGCTCATTACAGAAAGCAGCCAGTCGGGATATAAACGTGCTATCCGCGCCTATTCCAAGGATGGGCAGGAGATTGCTTTCCGAAATGTCTCCAACTATTATCCCTTCGATGTATTCCATTTCCCCAAATTCAACCAGGCCCTCTTTGTCGTTAACGGGATTGAGGCCTCCAGCATTGAAGCCAATGGTTTTTTCGAATTCCTGGATCCCAAGATGAACCAGAAGGCCAGTATACGAGGGCAAAAAGAGGTCTTTGCCCGGGGGATTCCCCTGGAAAAGGAACGCCTTTTCCTTTACGGGGAAAAGAGCCTTATTGTTATTGACTCGGCCATCAATACGGTTTGGAGTAAAGAGTTTACCGATTCAACCCTCACGGCGGCAGGTGTTATCAAGGGAAAATTCCCGGTGCTGGCAGAGCTGAATACGGAGGTCTTATCCCGGGAAAGCAGGTATGAGACGACCATCCGAATACTCAACGCGGACTTTACCCAAAAAGCGCAGCTGATTATAGACGATAAGGTGACAAGTATCTGCACCATGGGTGAAACCACCGCTGTTCAGGCCGGTTCCGAGGTGTATTTTATCAATACCTCGGGGGAGATTATGGACCGGTATACCTCAAAGTCCGATATTAAAGGCGTGTATTTGGCCGCTAAAGATCTCGCCTATATCGTTTCAGCGGGCACTATCGACCGCGTTCAAATTCAGGTTACCCATAAATTTCTGGGCATATTCTAGTCCACCATTTTTATTATGCCTAAGCATGTGCCTGGTCCGTACCCCAGAACTGCTTTGCGGTTTCTCCCGGAGAAAAACCGAGGGAAGCCCGGGGGAGGGGATGCCATTCCTCAGGCAGAAGCCTTAGATAGTCCGGGCTTGCAAAACGTGAATCAATGAGCAGTAAAGCTCCCCGGTCCGTATCCGTCCTGATGAGACGGCCGGCGGCCTGCAGCACTTTGTTCAGTCCCGGGTAGGTGTATGCATAAGTAAACCCGGCATGGTCTTTTTCATCATAATACTCCTTCATGATCTCTTGCTCAGGCGACACCTGGGGCAGCCCCACTCCTACAATGATGACGCTTGTCAGCCGCTCGCCCACCAGATCGATACCCTCGCCAAAAACGCCGCCCATTACACAAAATGCGATGCGGGTGATGTCGCCATATGCCTCGAACTGTGCCAAAAAGGCATCCCGCGCCGGTTCATCCATGTCCCTGTCCTGACAGAGAATTTCAAAATCTCCTTCATATCCTTCGAAAATATCCAGGGTGTCCAGGAGATATTTATAGGACGGGAAAAAAACCATGACATTGCCTTTGTGAGTCCTGGCCCAATCATAAATGGATCTTGCGGTCCCTTCCAAAAATCTTGCCCGATGACGGAAACGTGTCTCTATGCGGTCCTCATTAAACACAAGAAGATTTTCACGGGGGAAGGGGGAGGGGAGCCTTAATGTGGCATCTTCATTCCTGCCCCCGAGAATATTTTTAAAATATGCAAGAGGGGATAGGGTGGCGGAAAAAAGGATGGTGCTTCTGGCAGAAGACATATGACGGTCCAGCATTTTTCTGGGATCGAGGCAGAGCAGGGAAAGGCGGAGGTTCGATTTGGAGCCTGTGGTTAAGGTCCGGAACGGGTCCGAAAATAGTTCAAGAATATTTTTAAAATGCAGCAGGT
>DOHN01000028.1:46130-51646 GCA_003535195.1 Ruminiclostridium sp. | reverse complement strand
TTTTAAAATGCAGCAGGTCAAAGAAAAAAGTAACCAGCTTGTCGGTATAGGGTCTTTCCTCCCGGTCGGACAGGATCCAGTTCTCGGTTTCAAGGATGAAGGTTTCCAAAGGCTTTTTCAGATCTAAAGGCGGGTTTTTGACCGCATGATAAGAAATTCCACCGGCTTCGGGGAATTCCTCTGTCAGTTGCTTTTCAAAGGCCGAAATGGTTTTTTTGATATCCCTGATAGAGCGGTATATGACAGGAAGCTCTGTTCGGATTTCCTTTGAGATTTCAGTCAGGTCCCGGACCCTTATTTCCGCTGAGTACATGCCCCTGGCACGGTCAAACAGGTTATGGGCCTCGTCCACCATAATAAGATATTCCTCCCGGCCTTTTTGCTGAAAAAAGCGCCGCAGATAGACCCGGGGATCAAAGACATAATTATAGTCGCAGATAATGAGATCACAGCTGAGGGCCAGATCAAGACTGAGTTCAAAAGGACATACACCCTGCCTTAAAGCAGATTGGCTGATGATATCCCGTGAGAAGAAATCATGTTCTTTAAGAAGTGCTTTAACCACCCTTTTCGACCGGAACTGGTAACCCTTAATAAATTCGCATTTTTCCGGCGTGCAGTCTTTGATATTATTCAGGCAAAGCTTGTCCTTGGCGGTCAAGGTAAGGACCTTCAACCGGAGACCCTGCTCTGTCAGCAGCTTATATGCATTCTCGGCAACTCCTCTGGTGGTCGTTTTGGCGGTGACATAAAACAGGCGGTCCAGCTTTCCCCCACCAAGAGCTTTTATAGCAGGATATAAAACGCCCATGGTTTTTCCGATTCCTGTGGGAGCCTGAACAAAAAGGCGTCTTTCATCCTCTATGCATTTATAGGCATTGAAAGCCAGAAGCTTTTGGCCTTTTCGATAGGAGGGATACGGAAACTCCAGTGCTTCGATGGAGAGGTCCCGGATTTCCCGCCATTTCTCCTGGTTTAAGAGCCAGGCCGCATAGGGATATAACAGGGTTTTAAAAAACCGCCGGAGCTTTTCTGAGCTGAAGGTCCGGTCAAAGGATTTCTGCTGATCGAGGGATTTGTCGTAGTAGGTCAGCCGTACGGTTACTTCGGGCAAATCTTCGTTGGCGGCCAGAATGCAGGCATAGCATTTTCCCTGGGCCCAGTGGGCCTCGCTGAAATTCTCATGAATTTCCGATAATGGGGTGGCGGAGGTCTTGATTTCCTGCACAATGATTTGATTCTCCAGACGCCAGATGCCGTCTGCCCGGCCGCTTACCTCAACGATGCAGCCCTTGGCTTCAAAGGAATGGGAGAGGGGTACCTCCGATTCATAATTGCCGTCCTCCCTGTTCATGGCTTGAAGCTGCGCATGAGCTAAAGAGCCTTCATGGGCGAGGCGATAAGAGGAAAAACTCCATGCTTCATCATTCTGTACCGAAAAGGCTACCAGTCCCCGCACCGAGGCCTTGAAGCCGGGCAGGCTTTCCTGCTGAGTTTGGGCGGAATCTATTTCATAATCGATTGCTTACACCTTCTTAAGAACATATGTTCATTAATAGTGTACTTGATTGGGGGCATAAGGTCAACGTCAAAAAGCCGGAGCCTTTTTGGAAAAAGACCCCGGCCTAATTGTGAATCCTCAGTGCGTATTAAGCGCCATGAGTGATGTTTTGTGCACTCTGCCGCTTTCCGACGTTATTACGATTTAGAGCTTAAATACCTCTTATAAATTAAAGCAATGGTTCAAAGGCCCGCTGCCTTTGCCCAAGTCAAGCCCTGCCTTCAAAGCGCCTGTGATATATGCCTTGGCGTTTTTAATGCTTTCTGCCACGGAATAGCCCGCGGCCAGATTGCATGCTATTGCTGAGGAAAGGGTGCAGCCCGTTCCGTGGGTGTTGGGATTATCCACTCTGGGCGATTCAAACCAATAGGCTTTTCCGTCGGTAAACAGCAGGTCGTTTGCACTGCTGTCGAGATGCCCGCCCTTTATCAAGACGCTTTGCTTTACCTGCGCTGAGATTTTTTCTGCACTTCGGAGCATGTCTTCTTTTGTTTTAATGGCAAATCCGCACAAGCTCTCCGCCTCGGGTATATTGGGCGTGATGACGGCGGCAATGGGCAGCAAACGGGATATAAGGGTCTCGACGGCGTCCTCGTTTAAAAGCTCGCTGCCGCTTGTGGAAACCATCACAGGATCAACAACGATATTTTCTGCCTTGTATTCCAAAAGCTTATCCGCAATGATTCCGATAATATTCGCGTTAGAGACCATGCCGATTTTTACGGCATCGGGTCTGATATCGCTAAAAATACAGTCCAGCTGCTGCCCGACAAATTCCGGGGTGGCTTCCAGCACACCGTAAACGCCGGTGGTATTTTGGGCGGTCAGTGCGGTAATGGCACTCATCGCATACATCTTATGGGCGGTTATTGTTTTTATATCGGCCTGAATACCGGCTCCGCCGCTGCAGTCCGAGCCCGCGATCGTCAAAATTTTCTTCAATTACTCCATCTCCCATTCATCGTAAGAATTCAAATAAATGTCGGCCAGAGAAGCAATTTTTTTTGAATCGGCCTCCATGCTGGAATCATACACGCCTGCAACAGTAAATCCGGCTGCTTTAGCGCTTTTAATGGCATATAGCGCATCTTCAAATACCATTGTTTCCGCAATGGGGGTATCGATCCGCTTAAGGGTTTCCAAAAAGAACGCCGGATCATCTTTTGCGATACCCAATTGGTTGCAGGTGATGATGTCCTCAAAATAATCAATGATTCCAAGCCGCTTTAAAGCGGGACTGGCAAGGCTGATATCCGTTGCCGTGGCTACACACATTTTAACCCTGCTTTTCCGGAGCCTTTCTAAAAACCGCTCTACTCCTGGCTTAAGAGGAATGGAAACGCGATAGTGCCACGCGATCCGATTATTTAATTGATCAATGATCTCATCTACGCTTTCACCCAACCGGTAGTTTTTAATAAAATACTCTGCCGACTGGGACATACTCATTTCACCAATCTTGGCATCTAAGCCGGCTTCGGGTATACAGCCCTTTTGCCTTAAAAACTCGCTTCCCATACCGTCCCATACGGGCATGGAATCAATGAGGGTTCCGTCCATGTCAAATATGGCTCCTTTAAGCTTCATGCATTCACCGTCTTTCATCATTTAACAACCATTATACATCACGCAAAGATGAATTTACCATTTCAGATGAAAGCCGGCGCAGCTCTCTGACGGCACCGGGGATATCCTTTTGGGCAAAAATTGCGGAAACGACCGCAATACCATCAGCTCCGCTGCCTGACAGAGACAGTACATTGTCTTTATGAATGCCGCCAATGGCAACCACCGGTATGGACACTGCCGCGCAAATTTCCTGAAGGGTATCATAGGGCACATAATCGGCATCAGGCTTGGTGGAGGTAGCAAAAACAGAACCCACCCCAAGATAATCGGCTCCGCTTTTTTGGGCCAGGACTGCCTGTTCCGCTGTCTGAACCGAGACGCCTAGAATTTTCTCCCGTCCGATTCTTGTACGGACATCGCAAGCGGCCATGTCATGCTGCCCCACGTGAACACCATCGGCATCACAGGCAAGAGCGATGTCGATATTGTCATTGATGACGTAGGGAACCCTGTACCGGTCTGTAATGACCTTGATCTCCCTGGCCAGCGCTAAAAAGGAGTCAAAATCCAGATTTTTCTCACGGAGCTGGATAAAAGTAGCGCCGGCCTGAATGGCTTTTTCAACCTGGCAGGCAAGAGAATTTTCTCCGAGCCACATGCGGTCGGTTACAGCGTAGAGCAGCATTGCTGATTTATCGACTTTCAACCTTCATACCCCCTTCCAGAACTTCTCCGTTCATTTTACCGACGGCGTCAATAATATAGATCCTATAGGAGGAGGTACCTCCGTCGGTTCTGATTAGCCTGTCATAAGCCATTTCTCCTGAAAGCCCCATCACGCAGACTGCAGCAGCTGCCGCCTCCAGCATGTTATCCGAGTTTGCGGCGCAATAAGCGGCTATGATGGCTGTGAGCATGCACCCTGTGCCGGAGACCTTGGACATGAGGGGATGGCCGTTTCTGACGATATAAGCCTTTTGGGCGTCGGCCACAATATCAATGGCGCCGGTTATGACAATAATTGAATCGGTTCTGGCGCTTAATTTTTTTGCAAAGGAGATGGCTTCATCCAGATTTTTTTCAGTTATTGCGTCGCTTACATCGGCATCTACGCCCTTTGTTGTGCCGCTGCCATGGGATATGGTCTTGATTTCAGAGATATTGCCCCGGATCACTGAAAAATTAACCGTTTCCAGAAGCTTAAAGGCGGCGGAGGTGCGGAGGGCTGAAGCGCCTGCTCCCACAGGGTCAAGCACAGCGGGATGGGAAAGGGCGTTTGCCTTTTTCCCGGTATTGAGCATGGTTGCAATGGTCCTTTCATTTAATGTCCCGATATTGATGACCAGAGCATTGCAGATGGAGGTAATGTCTTCGGCGTCATTGATATCGTCAGCCATAATGGGAGACCCGCCGCAGGCCAGCAGAACATTGGCGACATCGTTAACGGTGACATAATTGGTAATGCAATGCACCAGGGGAGTTTTTTCCTGGACGTTTTTAAGAATTTCTTTGAACATATTTCTTTCCTCCGTTTACTAGAATGCTTAAAATACTAATAATTATCATGACGGGAAGCGTGCTGCCCAAAACTGTATCGATGGACATAAACAGCCTGTAGATGACAAAACCGGCCAGCCATAACAAAAGATTCAGGAAATTGGCAGGCTTTCCGGAGCAGTCCTTCTTTAAAATGAAATAATCCACAAAGAGGATGGATATCATGGGAGCGAATACCGAGCCGATGAGGTACAGAAAATTCTCGAATTGCTCGATGGGCGTAAAAATGGCCAGCAGCGTCCCGATGACGCAGACAATGGCGGCGACCGGTTTTTCACCGGCTTTCTTTTGAATGCTGGCAAAGCTGACGCCTGCTGAATAGGCATCTAAGAAGGTGGTGGTGACCGTTGAGAAAATAATAATAATGACGGCTGCCAAACCCAGGCCTGCCTGCAGCATGATCTTCGAAATATCGGACTGACCTGTATAAACCGCCGCTCCCAAGCCGATGAGATACATCCAGCAGCTGGTCAGGAAGTAGACAATAACGCTTACTGCCGTAGCGGTCCGGGGCTTTCTGGCCGCTCTGGTATAGTCGGATATGAGGGGGAGCCAGGAAAGCGGCATAGCCACTGAAAGCTCTACAGCCATACCAAAGCTCATGGTATCTGAAAGGCCGGAATGCCCGGCAGAGGCGCTGCCGTTAAAAATTACTGCACTTAAGACAACGGTAAGCACAAACAAAGAGCCCATGGCCACAATATTGAGCTTCTCCAGAGTTTTGGTCCCGACTATGATCCACAGAATGATCAGGAGCCCTATTACCACACACCACAAGGCTTCTCCCTGCATATTCAAAACGGGATTGACCACGGTGCCGGTTGCTCTG
>DOHN01000028.1:39616-46004 GCA_003535195.1 Ruminiclostridium sp. | reverse complement strand
GCCGGTTGCTCTGGCACCGCCGATAATCATAACCGCCGTCCAGCCAACAAGCTGGAGAATGTTCAGTACCGAAAAAAGCAGAGCGCCTTTACTGCCAAAGGAAATCTTTACTGTATCCATGGCGCTTTTTTCTGTTCTCGCACCGATCAACCCGGCAAAATACATTAATATGCAGCCGATGGCATGTCCCAGAAGAATTGCCCCAAGGCCCTTTACAAAACCCAGAGGTGCAATGAGTGTGCCGGTGAGGATCTCGGCTATGGACACCGCTGCTCCAAACCAGATCAGCCCATTGCTGAAAACCGAAGTCTTTTGATTTTCCATATACTGTTCTCCTTTAAGTAGATAGTATTGAATAGAAAATGGGAAGCACCAACCGGTACTTCCCATTAAATATTGCATTTATGTTTTTCCCTCCGTTGGCATTATCCAAATCAGGTTATAAGGGTCGAAGTTGGATTACTTCCTCTCAGCCTGCTAAACAAGCTCCCCATAGAACTATTCAACTGCTTGAAGTGTAGCACATGAGAAAACCGCTGTCAACCGTCTCCGGCATAAAACAATACAAAGCCATTCATCAGGCTATCCGGTAACGGTCCAGCATCCTGTGAAGGCGTTCAAAAACCATGCCTGCTATAAACCATGCAGGGGCATAGGCGAGGGTAATAAACCCGTTCACAGAAAGGCCGTCGGTATAGTACCAGGGATGGACGCCCAGCAAAGAATAAAGCAGCCAACCCGAGCCGTATTCAATGGCCCAGATGATCGCGACCCATAATGCCCCTCTTAAAAACCAATGCCAGTGCTCGATTGCATGATGGATGGGTTCTAAAAAAACCGCACAGCCGTAGATAAAAAACATCCATAAATTAGAATACCCCATCATCCTTAAATCGCCGTCAAACAGAGACCCTATACCCGTCCAAATGATTTCAATTCCCCATCCGGCAATGCCATAAATAAAAAATCTTTTGATCATGGAATTATTTTAAGCATTATAGCGGTAAATAAAAGTGGAAATATTTAAACACATCGTATGGCTAAAAAGGAATACCGGAATTAGTAATTTGTTTTGTTGTCTAAAAACAGAATAAGTTTGCTGCATTACAAATTGGTAAAATTTATTTTTTTATTTAACAATTAGTATTGACAATGGGAGAGTAATATTTTATTATTATGGTAAAACGATTACTCAAATTAATTGGAATGTGAGTAAATTCAGCCATTTCAACATGGGTAAACCTTATGCTGTAGGAGACAAGAATCCATGGGTAATGTTTCTATTAAAGATATAGCAAAGTTGACAGGTGTATCTACTGCGACTGTTTCAAGAGTAATTAATGACAGCGGCCGCTTTTCCGAAGAGACACGCCAAAAGGTAATGGATACCATAAATAAGCTGGGCTATAGATCCAATGTGGTTGCCAAAAGCCTCAGAACACGGAAAACGTTAAGTATCGGTGTCATTGTGCCCGATATTACAAATGAATTTTTTTCGAAAATCGTATTGGGAATTGAAAGCTACTGTTTTCCTAAAGGTTATTCAGTCTATATATGCAACACGGGTGAAAATGAAGAAAAGGAAAATTTATATATAGCTGACTTGGAAGCAAAAGGTGTGGACGGTTTAATCTATTTATCGGAGGTGGGCGGTCAGCAGTACCAGATTTCCAAAAGAAGAATTCCTACGGTATGTATTGATAGGGAACCATTAAAAAAAGATATACCGGTCATTACATCTGATAATTATAACGGCGGCTTTATAGCCACTGAAGAACTCATCAGATGCGGCTGCAAAAACATCGTATTGTTGAGGGATTATCGTGTTCTGTCTACAATGGAACAAAGAACGCAGGGTTATATGTACGCTTTGAGCCAATATGATATACCGGTCGATGTCAATATGATTCTGAAAATGCCTATTGATTTTAATAGTGCTAAAGAATGTGTTGAGAAGCTGATTGCTTCAAAGACTAAATTTGATGGGATTTTTGCAACCACCGACTGGTTGGCTATAGGGGCACTGAGTGCTCTTAAGAAGCATAGAATAAAAGTCCCGCAGGAAGTAAGGCTTGTAGGCTTTGATAATACGTCGATTACTGAATTTATAAGCCCAAGTATCACTACTATTGACCAGGATAAATTCAAAATGGGCGATACTGCGGCTAATATTTTGCTTGATATGATAAATGACCATTCCAAAAAACATGAAAATATTATCATCCCTGTTGAGTTGATTAAAAGAGAGACTACATAGACTGCATAAGTATTTTAATGAATGGAAAAAGTTTTTTACGTTATGGGTAAACGTTTACCCATAACGGCGGTATCCATCAATGGTAGTTACCAGTAGCGCGTTACTGGTTTATTACAAAATACCAACCTATTCAATTTGTTAGGAGGATGTAGTTATGAAAAAACTCAAAGTTGCGTTTTCCCTATTGATGGTCTGTGCAATGCTTATCAGTGTCTTATCCGGATGCGGTCAGCCCGCACCGGTATCCAGCTCCGCACCGGCATCCGGCTCTGCGCCTGCTTCCGGAGCAGCACCGGATTCCAGCGTGCCGTCAGAACAAGAAAGCATGAACATCGTGTTTGTTCCAAAGCTTATCGGTATTCCATGGTTTAATCAAATGGAAAATGGACTGAAGGATTTTGCAAAAGAGGCCGGCAACATGAGCATTTCAGTAAGCGGCCCTGCTGAGGCTGATCCGGTTCAGCAGGCAAAAGTTCTGGAAGATGTTGTAGCCACTAAACCTGATTGTATTATCGTTGTGCCTAATGACACAAAAGTTCTTGAGCCGATTCTGAAAAAGGCCAGGGAAGCCGGCATTATTGTTATCACCCAGGAAGCAAGTACCGTTGAAAACGCCGATGCCGACATAGAATTTTTAATCATGGAGCAGACCGGAAAGCAATACGGGGAGGCACTTGCAAAGAATATGGGCGGAAAAGGCGGCTATGCCATTATGGTTGGCGGATTAACCGTTGAAAGCCATAATGCCCGTGCAGATGCAGCGGTTGCATATCTAAAGGGAAAATATCCGGATATGTATGAGGTAACCAGCAGAGTTGAGGGATCTGAAAGTGTAGAACAGGCCCATGATAAAACTCTTGAACTAATTAAGGCTCACGAAGACCTAAAAGGAATCCTTTACATAGGCAGCAATGGAGCTCTCGGCGGAGCGGCTGCCGTCAGGGAAAAGAATCTTGCGGGCAAATTTGTAATTGCCGGCACATCACTTCCGAGCCAGGCTAAGCCCTACCTTAAGGATGGCGCCATTTCGGACAATCTGATCGGAAGCCCGTACAATATCGGTAAAGCTACAGGTTATATTGTTCAGACATTAAAGGCTAACAATATGGACATAAATTCTGTAAAAGAAGTTCCTATTTATGAGGCAACGCTTGCGGACAATACGCTTATCATTAAGGGTAAGGTCATTACTTTCCATACAGATGCGAACGTGACATATGAGAATGCTGATTCCTTTGGATTCTGATAAATCGGTGATGCATGGAGAATGCTTCAGCAGCCAGTATTTTTCGTAGAGAGGGTATCGTATGATGAGTGAAAAAACAATTGAGTTAAAAAATATCAGTAAAGTGTATCCGGGAGTACGTGCCCTTGATACGATTAATTTTGAAATCGGGCGTGGTGAAGTCCATTGCCTGGTCGGACAAAATGGATGCGGCAAATCTACGCTTATCAAGATTATGTCGGGTGTCGAAAAACCCGAACCGGGAGCGGAAATCTATATTAATGGTGAATTGTGCAAGCATCTTAATTCCCATATAAGTATGTCAAAAGGGGTTCAGGTTATTTATCAGGATCTTTCACTTTTCTCCAATCTCACGGTAAAAGAGAATATTGCTTTTCGCGATAACATTAGAAAAAAATCTTTATTTGTCAATTGGAAGGAAGTTGATAAAATAGCCCGAAAAGCTTTAGAGCTGATAGATGTAGATATTGATATCAATGCAAAGGTCGGCACGTTATCCATTGCTCAACAGCAGTTAGTGGAGATCGCCAAGGCTTTAACGGGAGATTTGTCGCTGCTGATACTGGATGAACCCACAGCATCGTTGACAGGAAAAGAAGTACGGTCACTTTTCAGAGTCATTACCAATCTGAAAAACAAAGGGATTTCAATCCTGTTCGTCAGTCATAAGCTGAATGAAATCTTCGAAATAGCAGAAAAAGTAACAGTTATGAGGGATGGAAAGATCATTGGAGATTTCACACCCTCGGAGCTGGATCATGACAGGCTGGTTTATCTTATGACCGGCATGAGAGAACTGTATAAGCAGCCAAAGCCAATCGGGAATGATTATGAAGTTGTAATGGAAGCACGAAATCTCTCAAAAAATAAAAACTACAAAGACATTTCATTTAAACTGAAAAAAGGCGAAATATTGGGGATAACCGGTCTGCTTGGCTCGGGCAGGACTGAATTGGCACTTACGCTTTTTGGTATGAACCCTTACGATTCAGGTGAATTGATCTTTGAGGGAAAGGCCGTCAAATGGACATCAAACAGGGAAGCCTGTGCTGCAGGCGTAGGATATGTTCCTGAGGACAGGCTGAATTGCGGTCTTATTATGAACCAGTCAATTGAAGATAATCTGACAATCACGACAATAAAATCCTATTTAAGCAGATTCGGTCTGATTAACAGTGGTGAAAGGTTAAAAGCATTAAACACGAAGGTTAAGGAATTAGGCATAAAATTCAGTATGCCCGAAGCAGCTGTGAAAACGCTGTCCGGGGGAAATTCGCAAAAGGTAGTTCTGGCAAAATGGCTATTGGTAAATCCTAAGGTTCTTATACTTGATGAGCCTACGATTGGTATAGATGTTATTGCAAAAAACAGTATTCATACTTTAATAAAATCACTGGCTGAAAACGGGATGTCCATCATAATGATATCGGATGAAGTTCAGGAGGTTTTGCAAAATTGCCATAGGATTCTTGTTATGTCAAAAGGCAGAATTGTATTTGAATTTACACCGGATCAGATTACTGATAAAGAGCTGCTCGAAAAATTTAATCTGGCATAAAAATAATCAATTAAAGGAATTTGATAAATATGAAAAATTACCTTCGTGGAATACTCAAAAAAAATGAGTTTTATCTATTTATGATAATGGTTCTTATGGTAATTGTTATGTCGGCCATAAACCCGAATTTTGGCACACTGGAGAATGGATTTGACATATTAAGGGGAACAACCTTTATAGGCATTTGCTCGATGGGGTTTCTTGTTGTCCTTATTACCGGCGGCACAGATATCTCTTTTACTGCAACTGCGACGGTAGCTCAGTATATAATGGCTCTGCTCATGGTTTCAAATCCGAACATACCTGTGGTTTTCGTCATATTGGTACCGATGGTAATAGGAGCCGTATTGGGATCTGTAAATGCGCTGCTTATCAACCGGCTCAAAGTACCGGTCATCATCATAACAATTGCAATGCTTAATACTTATTATGGCGCCATCCAGTTCTTCTCCGAAGGTGAGTGGCTGTATAACTTTCCCGAATGGTTCGCTGATTTTCCAAGAATCCTTCTTATCACCTTCAAAAATGAGGATGGCGTTGCATATGGGCTTACATCTTTAACTGCAATTTGGATTCTGGTGGCTCTGGTAACCTCCGTGCTTTTACGGTTTACGATGCTGGGAAGAAAAATTTATGCACTCGGAGGTAATCAGACGGCTGCCGGCAGAGAAGGCATTCATGTTAACAGGATAAGAATTTTCGCTCATTCCTTTCTTGGTTTGATTGCAGGAATCGGGGCCATCGTTCACGCAATGGTCACGCAGACAGCAGCACCGAATGCGATTGTCGGACAGGAGTTTAATGCTGTGGCGGCTGTTGTTCTGGGAGGAGCCAGCATAGCGGGCGGCGGCGGTTCCGTCCTCGGAACGTTACTGGGTGTATTGCTGATCGCGACCTTAAAAAACGGTTTAACGGTTATGGGAGTACCGGCATACTGGCACCAGGTCTTTATTGGACTGACTCTGGTCATCAGCATATCTGTTACTGCAATCAGGGAAAAGATGGCTAAAAAAAATGCTGGAGGAATCAATGTTGAAAGTTAATAGTATTGCATCAGATGGTGTTTTCAAAAAGGCCCGAATGAATCTTGATATTATCATATTGCCGATTGCATTTGTATTTGTCGTTGTTTTGATGTCGATCAGTACGTCTTTTAAGTTCCTTTCTTTTTCTAATATATCATCGATGTTATTGCAGCTGCCGGAGCTGGGACTATTTTCATTGGCTATGATGCAGGCTATGACCATCGGTGGTATTGATCTGTCTATCATTAGTACGGCCAATCTTTCCGGCGTTATGATGGCATGGCTGCTGACAAATGCTCTCC
>DOHN01000028.1:36009-39472 GCA_003535195.1 Ruminiclostridium sp. | reverse complement strand
GCTGACAAATGCTCTCCCTGCTGATGCTTCCGGCGGAGCCCTGTTCATGTACATAGGCCTGATTATTATTGCGGGCCTGTTGATTTCATTGATATTGGGATTTGTAAACGGTTTATTGATAGCCTATGTAGAAGTCTCTCCGACATTGGCGACACTGAGTACCATGATACTTTATGAGGGACTTACACTGGCGATCACTAGAGGAAAAGTAATATCCGGTTTGCCGGATATGTTTACGGCCATTGGCAACGGTTCGCTACTTGGGATTCCCGTTCCATTCATTATTTTTGTCATTTGCGCTTTTGTCCTCCGTCTCATGGTCAAACGAACTCCGATGGGGAAATATCAGGTGCTGATAGGCTCCAATAAAAAGGCTGTAGAATTTTCAGGGATCGATGTCCGAAAGATTACGGTCAAGACACATATGATATGCAGTTTTCTGGCCGGGATGGCATCGGTTATCATGATTTCAAGGCTGAATTCGGCAAATGCCCGGTTCGGTACCAGCTATCAGCTTCTGGCTATACTGATATGCGTGCTTGGAGGGACAGATCCGCAGGGAGGCTATGTCAGGGTAGGCGGAGTAATAGCTGCCCTGTTCACCATGCAGGCTTTAAACAGCGGTATCAATATTTTAGGAATCAGCCCGTTTATTTCAACGTCACTATGGGGTATCCTGCTGGTATCAATTATCGCATACCGCCGTTATATAGCACAAAAAAAGGATAAATTTTTATCTGATATGGCTAAGAATGAATAATAAAAAACTACCATTCCATAGTAATATTTAAAAAATATGATGCAGATGCCTGAGCAGACAAAGGGGAATTTCTATGTCAGTTTTAATTGGTATTGATTTAGGTACTTCTTGTGTAAAAGTGGAGGCAATAAATGTTGAAAATAGAAAAATGGCGTTAGCAAGAAATTTCTACGATATAAGTATTCCCGCAAGCGGATTTGCGGAACAAAATCCGGAGGACTGGTGGAATGCAACACTTGACGCCTTAATAAAGGTGAAAAGTCATATAGGCGCAGTAAACGAGGATATCAAAGGCATTGGACTTTCCGGCCAGATGCATGGAATGGTGCTTCTGGACAAAGGCCTGAATGTTATAAGGCCGGCAATCATCTGGTGCGATCAGCGGTCTAAAAAGCAAGTCGGTAAGATTTACAGGAAATTGGGGAAGGAAGCCTTTAAGAATATCACTTTAAACCCTTTAAATACCGGGTTTTTAATAGCGTCATTGCTCTGGATAAAAGAAAATGAAGAAGAGAGCTATAAGAAAATATATAAAGTGCTCTTACCGAAGGACTTTCTCCGGTTTAGACTAACAGGGGAACTTGGTACGGATTATTCCGATGCCTCAGCATCCCTTGCCTTTGATGTGCGGAAAGGAGCCTGGTCGGAAGAAATATTGAATGCTATAGGCATCGATATAGATATCTTTCCCCAATTTAAAAATTCATTTGAAATTGCCGGAACATTAACGGATTCCGCCTCTTTTGCCACAGGACTGGCAAAAGGGACACCTGTAGCTTATGGCGGAGGCGACCAGCAAATGCAGGCATTGGGCAATGGACTTACAAGCCCGGGAATGGCTTCTTCGACTATCGGAACGGGAGGACAAATATTTACGCCCGTTGATTCCCCTGTATATGATGAGCAATTCAGATTACATACATTTTGCAATGCCCTGCCGGAATCCTGGTGCTTAATGGGAGCCAGTCTCAGTGCAGGTTTATCTTTAAAATGGCTAAGTGATAACATATTTGACGGCGCCAGCTTCAAAATATTTGATGAGGAAGCTGGGAAGATTGCAGCCGGCAGTGACGGCGTTGTTTTTCTCCCTTATTTGATAGGTGAAAGAACCCCTCATATGGATCCGAATGCTAAAGCCATGTTTTTTGGATTGACCCTGAAACATACAAAAGCAAATCTGATCAGGGCGGTAATGGAGGGGGTTACATTTTCATTAAAAGAATCCCTGGATATTATGAGACAAAACGGAATTGTAATCAATAGAGTCATTGCCTCCGGAGGAGGCGCTAAAAGTAAGCTTTGGCGCCAAATTCAGGCAGATATATTCAACACGGATATATATACGACCAACGTATCTGAACAAGCATGCAACGGCGCAATTATTACTGCCGGGGTTGCCGTCTCTCTCTTCAGGTCTCCAAAGGAGGCCATATCCAATCTGGTGGATTTCGACAAGCCGGTCACCCATCCAGACCCCAATAACGCAAGTATATATAACCATTACTATAGTGTTTATAAAGAGCTATACAAAAAGAACAAGCAGCTATTTAGGAAATTAGGCTGATTTAAATATTTTAATATTACAAAAAAATTTTTTGGAGGGAGTTTTATGAAATTCGGAATATACTATGCATATTGGGAAAAAGAGTGGTATGGGGATTATAAGTACTATATAGAGAAGGCCGCCCGCCTTGGATTTGATGTACTCGAGATTGCAGCCCATCGAATTATCAGCTATAATGACAGGCAGCTTGCGGAGATAAAGGCTTGTGCCGCCCACTATGGAATCATCCTTACGGCCGGAATTGGCACTACAGCTGATAAAAATCTCTCGTCTCCTGATGTTGCAGTACGCGAAAAGGGGAAAGCCTTCTTTACAGAAGTATTGAAATCTCTTAGCAAGCTCGATATCCATATTATCGGTGGAGCTCTTTATTCTTATTGGCCCATTGATTATACAAAGCCCGTAGACAAGAAAGGCGACTGGGAACGCGGTGTTGCAGGTATAAGGGAAGTATCCTTTGTAGCCGAAGAATATGGAATCAACCTCTGCCTTGAGGTATTGAACCGGTTTGAGAATCATATATTAAACACCGCTGAAGAAGGAGTTGCCTTTGTCAGACAGGTGGATCGCCGGAATGTAAAAGTCATGCTTGATACATTTCACATGAATATTGAAGAGGACAGTATTGGTGGCGCAATCCGTACGGCCGGGCCTTTATTAGGACATTTTCATACCGGTGAATGCAATCGAAAAGTACCTGGCAAAGGCCGTATTCCCTGGTTGGAAATTGGCGAGGCGCTCAGAGAAATCAACTATACTGAATGCGTTGTTATGGAGCCATTTGTCAGAATGGGCGGTACAATCGGGTCTGAAATAAAAGTATGGCGTGATCTAAGTGAAAATGCAGATGAGGCAAAACTGGATAAAGACGCACAGGACGCGCTGAACTTCTCTCGCTATATACTGCAGGGCTAAGAACCCCATTTGTTAATGTAATCAAAGGTTGCTAACGGGTCCGGGCGCCTTGTTGTATTCATAATAAGAAGAACCTTATTTCAAGTGTGTTTTAACCTGCTTGAAACAAGGCTTTTTTTATCTGGCGGGGAAGACAAGGGTCGAACTCGCGGCACGGGGTTTGGGGAACCAAATCAAAAGATACAGGGAACAAAAATATATCTATGTACACATACAGATGTAAT
>DOHN01000028.1:35191-35887 GCA_003535195.1 Ruminiclostridium sp. | reverse complement strand
CTATGTACACATACAGATGTAATGATTTATAATTATAGTAATTTATGGAATATTGCATTAACATAAGGATTTAAATGCCAGAAGCATTGAGACATATTAGTATCTGCAATTGAAACCGGTAAAAAAATAACATCATCTCTTTATTTTTTTACAATATTTATAAAATCATGCGAACCTTTCTTCAAGTTATTACAATGTACAGGTGAAGGGCAAAAATCACATGTGGAGGAATTTCGGTTGGAAGTAACAGAAGTTAGTAATATGGTAAGCTCTTACGGTAAAGATATTTATAATTTTTGCAGGCAGCTGACCCGGAATAAAGCGGAAGCGGATGAACTATATCAGGACACGTTTTTAAAGGCAATAGAGCTATGTCACAAAATTGATAAAGAAAATAATCCTAAAAGCTTTCTACTCTCTATTGCATTGCGGTTGTGGAAAAATCGAAGAAGAAAAATAGCATGGAGAAACAGAATTGCAGCGATGGAAAGCTACCGGGATGAATCGGATTATGAGAGTTATCCGATGGGATTAGCTAGAAGTCCTGAAGAAGAGCTCTTGGAGAAGGAAAAAACGGAACTGGTGGTTCAGTCGGTAAAAAGCCTGCGAAAAGAATATCAGAGCGTTGTATATCTGTATTATGCCGCTGAAATGTCTCTGAAGGAGATCGGCATTATTTTGCATCTGCCTGAGGGA
>DOHN01000028.1:20971-35037 GCA_003535195.1 Ruminiclostridium sp. | reverse complement strand
TGAGGGAACTATAAAAAGCAGACTTTATAAGGCAAGAAATGAGCTTAGGAAAAGAATTGGAGGCTAATATTATGGATGATAATAAGTTAGATATATTACTAAAAAATGCCCTTCACTCAGATTTTGTTCCGGATCACGAGCTTGATTTACGAATTATTCAAAAAATTGGGAAGAGGGAAAATATGGGTAAAAAAAGGATAGGGAAAATACCGGTTTTGATAATAGCGTGTTGTATTCTTTTATTCTGTTCTGTTACAGCATTTGCAGCATGGAAGTTCCTGGCGCCAAAAGACATTGCAATGGAACACGGAGATAAGCAGCTTTCAGAAGCGTTTAAAAGCGAGGATGCCATTTTAATGGATGAATCTCAGACATATGACGATTATACAATTACATTACTTGGAACTGTGACAGGAAGAAATATTACTGATTTTGTTACAGAAGGTGACAATGTCAACCCTAACAGGACTTATGCCGTTATTGCCATATCAAAGACAGATGGCACTCCCATGCCTGATACGTCATCGGCTGAATATGGGAAGACTCCCTTTTTAGTATCGCCGTTGATTCAGGGCTTAAATCCAAGAAAATACAATATTGTCACCATGGATGGCGGATATTCCGAAATCATTAAGGACGGAATCATGTATAGGATGATTGAATGCGATAATGTAGAAATATTTGCTGACAAAAAAATTTATTTATGCGTCACCAATACTGTTTTTTTTGATACGGATGCGTATATTTTTGATGAGGATACCGGTGAGATAACCGTAAATAGCGAATATAACGGCATGAATCTGCTGTTTGATTTGCCGCTGAATAAAAATAAAGCGGATAAAGAGGCGGCAGAACAATATTTAGAGGAGTTTAATAACGCTTGGGCACAGGAAGGAACGGACGTTATAGATGAAGCCATACCACAGGAAAAAAAAGATACTGAAGGCATAGAACAATTTGATATTGTTAAAGAAATATTAGACAACTGGACTTTTGTTTCAGAACAGAAATTAACGCCTGATGAAGAAGGAAAAGTTTATTATTCCTTCGAAAAAAAGAACGGGGGTTTATCTACCGGCATGATTGTAGTAGATGCGCTGTTTGCAGGGGAGGAAACAGGATATTCAAAGGCTGTTTGGCGCTCAGAGAGTGAAGAACTTTTTAATGCATTTCTTACTTATAAGGATGAGAATGGAGATATAATTGTATCTATGTATGAGAAATATAAATAAATAATTATAAGAAGGCCGCTGTACATTCTTACTGCGTTAAATGTGCTGATTGCGAACTAAGTAGATGATTGAACTCTTGCAGGGTTAAGGTGCGTAGCCTGTGAATTTTTCTGAAATAAAAAAACCTTATTCCAAGTGGTTTCATCTGCTTGCAATAAGGTTTTTTTAGTCTGGCAGGGGAGACAAGGATCGAACTCGCGACACGCGGTTTTGGAGACCGCTGCTCTACCAACTGAGCTACTCCCCTATAACATGAAATGTTTCAATGCTCTCGGGCACCCGTTCGAAACCTTTAATTTCGATAATGGGTGAGGTTATTATAACTGACGGATTTCAGTATACAATAGAAATATCGCTTTTGTCAACAATTGAACCCGCTCTTCAAGAAGTTTTTGCCTGCAAATTTTCAGTTGAATCGCCTTTTAAAACTTCTTCGATGGCCCGGGACAGCTGGTCCGGGCAGGAAGTTGATTTAAAGCCGCATTTGATGCCCTTAAGCTTTTCCATGACATCACCGGCATCCATTCCTTCTATTAATGCGCCGATGCCCTTTAAATTACCGTTGCAACCGCCCTGGAACCGGACATTATATATTTTCCCGGATTTAATATCAAATTGAACCTGGGTCGAACAGGTGTCTATATTTTTGTGTTTATAGGTCATGATTTAACTGCTCCTTAGCCATCTTAAGATTTTCTGGGTTTGACGAGATGTTTTTCTTGCTTTCAAGCTGTGCAACCAGCTTGTTGATTGGGGTCCCAAGACTGTGGAACTTTTCCTCGTATTCTGTTGCGACATTGCCCAGCAGGAGATCGCTGTTGTAAAGATCATAGGTAACATGCTTCACAGTAAAATTGGAATTTTCAAATTCTTCCAGGGAGAAATCAAACAAACCCCGGTTATCGGTTTTAAACTCAATGACCGAGCCTTCCTTCAAAACCTTTTCATAAAGGCCCAGAAAGCCGGCCCAGGTCAGGCGCCTTTTGACATGACGCTTCTTAGGCCAGGGATCTGAAAAATTAAGGTAGAGCGCATCCGCCTCGCCTTTGGTAAAAATCTCCTCCAGCAACTCTGCGTCAATGCTTATAACTGCAAGGTTGGAAAGGCCCTGCTCGGGTATTTTTCTGATGAGCTTCAGCAGGACAGTAGGAAATTTTTCAATGGCGATATAATTGATATGAGGATTCTTTATTGCCAGCGCCGTAATAAATTTCCCCTTGCCGGAGCCTATTTCAATATGGATGGGGTTCCTATTGCCAAAATACTCATGCCAGCGGCCCTTGTAACTTTGGGGGTCCTGCACGAAATTACCGGAAAGTTCCAGCCTCTCACAAGCATGGGGGTCATTTCTCAGCCTCAACTTTAAAAACACCTCTTAATAAATGGTATCAATACAGCATTATAATTCATAAAATCGATGATGACAATATGTTTCATGACCTGAATTTTCTGCTTTGATCGGAAGAAAAATATATGTTTCTTCTTTATATTAAGGGATCGACTTTGATTTATATAAAAATAACCTTGACTAAGGAAAGCAGTTTTTATATAATCCCTAAGTGTAAAGCAAAAATACTTGACAGGGTGGGGCTGGCGATGGATAATAATAAAGTCGGACAAAATTCCCTTGATGCTGTCGAGGATGTTTATGAAATGGCTGTGCTGATGGATTTTTACGGCCAGCTCCTGACCAAGAGGCAATATGAAGTAATGGATCTTCACTATAACAGTGATCTGTCGCTGGGTGAAATTGCTGAGGATATCGGCATAAGCAGACAAGGGGTACACGACAGTATCCGCAAAGCCAAACAGACTCTCATAGGCTATGAAAGAAGGCTGGGGCTTGCGGAACGGTTTAAAGTCCAGGAAAAAAATGTTGAAAAGGCTTTAACCAGTCTGAGACAAATGGGGGAGAAGATCCCTCAACTGGCAGAGAACACGGAGTATAAAACAGCGGTCAAGCTATTGGAAAAGCTTATGGATACGCTTTGATATGAAGTTGAATTTGAGAAAAGGCATATTTTTGATAGAGGTATTGCATGGTATTTGAAGGATTATCTGAAAAACTGCAGAATGTCATGAAAAAAATGAGGGGCTCTGCGAGAGTTTCTGAAAAAGATGTAAAGGAAATGATGCGCGAGATCAAACTGGCGCTCCTTGAAGCCGACGTTAATTTTAAGGTTGTAAAGGACTTTATAAACAGTATCACCGAACGGGCTATCGGTCAGGATGTACTGGAAAGCCTGACGCCCGGCCAGCAGGTGGTTAAAATTGTACATGAGGAGCTTATCCGGCTCATGGGCTCGGTGCCCTCTAAGCTGACCTATTCTCCCGCTCCTCCTACCGTCTATATGATGGTGGGGCTTCAGGGCTCCGGTAAAACCACCACCAGCGGCAAGCTTGCAAATCTTCTCAGGAAGGATGGAAAACGTCCTTTGCTGGTGGCCTGCGATGTTTACCGTCCTGCGGCTGTAAAGCAGCTTCAGGTAGTGGGCGGGCAGCTTAATATTCCTGTGTTTGAAATGGGAACCGGCACCGATCCGGTGGAAATTGCCAAAAAGGCTGTTGCTCATGCCAAATCCATGCAGTTTGACATGGTCATCATCGATACGGCCGGACGCCTCCATATAGATGAAGGGCTGATGGACGAGCTCAAGCGCATCAAAGACACGGTAAAGCCCCACGAAATCCTTTTGGTGGTAGATTCCATGACCGGCCAGGATGCGGTGAATGTGGCCGGCTCCTTCAACGAAAAGTTGGGCATTGACGGAATCGTGCTTACCAAGCTTGACGGCGATACAAGGGGCGGTGCGGCCTTATCCACCAGGGCAGTTACCGGAAAGCCTGTTAAACTCATTGGTATGGGTGAGAAGCTCAGCGATCTGGAACCTTTCTATCCGGATCGTATGGCCTCTAGAATTTTGGGCATGGGCGATGTTTTGAGCCTCATTGAAAAGGCGCAGACAGCCTTTGATGAGAAAAAGGCCATAGAGCTTGAAAAGAAGATGCGAACCGCATCCTTCACTTTAGATGACTTTCTTGAGCAGATGCAGCAGATTAAAAAAATGGGTCCTTTAAACCAGGTCCTTGGCATGATGCCGGGCATGGATACAAAGGCCCTCAAGGGCGTAGACCTTGACGAAAAGCAATTTGCCCGCACGGTTGCCATTGTTCAGTCCATGACAAAACAGGAGCGCAATAATCCCAATATTTTAAACGCCAGCAGACGCCAGCGCATAGCCAAAGGGAGCGGAACCACTGTTACCGATGTGAATCGGTTATTAAAGCAGTTTGAGGATATGAAAAAGCTGATGAAGACGCTGTCTGGCGGAAATGCCAATAAGCTGATGAAAAAAATGGGCGGGTTTAAAAAACCCTTCTGATTTATTTCTAGTGTTTGAATCCCCTGGTGCTTTTGGAACTTTCCGAAAGTGGGGTGTTCTATAGAATTCAGAAGTTTCTGAAAGGTGGTGAAATCATGGTAAAGATCAGACTTAAGAGAATCGGCGCTAAGAAAAAGCCGTTCTACAGAATAATTGTTGCAGATGGGAGATCCCCACGTGATGGTAAGTTTATCGAACAGGTTGGTACCTACGATCCATTGGCTAATCCCTCTAAGATCAATGTAGATGCTGAGAAGGTACAGAAGTGGATCGGAAACGGAGCACAGCCTACCGACACTGTTAAAAAGCTGCTTAAGATAGCAGGGGTCACGGAGTGATTATCCTTTAACGAGTGGAGGTACCTTTTAATGAAAGAATTACTGGAGCAAATAGCTAGATCTTTAGTCGACAATCCTGATGACGTCTCAGTGAATGAAGTAGAGGGAGAACAATCCTTGATTTTGGAGCTGAGAGTTGCCGAAGAGGACATGGGCAAAGTCATCGGCAAACAGGGCAGAATTGCCAAAGCCATACGGACTGTTATGAAGGCGGCGGCTATCAAGGAAAATAAGCGGGTAGCTGTCGAGATTATCCAGTGATAGGACAAATTTCAATAAATTAAAGGCTGTCTTTTTAGACAGCCTTTAATTTCAGGAGTTTATGTAGTGATGATCGCAATGATTGCCCCGATTTTCGGGCAGTGAATTTCTTAAATCTGATGAATTGGCCTCCGTTATTATTTATATAGAGGGCCGAAAGCACTGCATGCTCTGAAATCCTGTCCATCCTTATCCATTCCGAATGAGTTCCACACAGAAGGACGGAATATTTTTTCTTCCGGCACGTTATGCAAGCAGACCGGAATTCTTAAAATTGAGCACAATGTAATGAGATCCGCACCTATATGACCGTAGCTTATAGCACCGTGGTTAGCGCCCCAATTGTTCATAACATCATAGGCGGACTTGAACGGACCCTTGCCTGTCAGCCTTGGAGCAAACCATGTACACGGCCAGGTATAGTCTGTACGTTTCCATAAGATATCCGATACCTCGTCGGGCAGCTTTACGGTCCAGCCTTCAGCCAGCTGCATGACAGGACCGAGCCCCTTCACAATATTGAGACGCATCATCGTAGCGGGCATTTCACTCCTTGTCAGGAATCTCGAAGAGAAACCGCCCCCGCGGAAGTATCCCAAATCAGCTTCATTCCATGTTGTGGCCTGGAGACATGCCTGCTGATCCTGCTCTGTCATTTCCCAGAATGGTTTCATGGCAGCATTGCCGGCATTATCTTTTACTTCGCCGCATGCATCGAGACATGCCGCCCCTGAATTGATCAGGTGAATGAATCCTCCAGACTCCTTCGCAACTCCTTCGAGCTCATAGCCGGTTGCCTTCTTCACTGCTTCGGGACTCCAATAGGTCCTTACATCTGCAAAAATCTGGGCAGTATTGGTCAGCAGCTTGCCAAACAGCATGCAGACACCATTCAATGTATCATTTTCAGTCGCTAATATATACGACTCCCTTGCACCGTTCCAGTCAAAGGAAGAATTAAGCATAGCTTCGGGAAAATCACAGTTGGGATAGTAGTCTGTCCATTGCCTCTGGCCCTGGAAGCCGCCTGCTATGGCATTATGCCCCAGCATCTCTTCCTCGCAGCCGTCCGGAAGCTTTGGATTACCATTATATAAATCCTTAATAATGCACATCATTTTAACAACAAATTCCCAGTCTCTATCAAGTTCTTGACGGGATTTTCTGAATTCAGGCGGATTTTTGTCAAAGCCCTCTTTACAATTTTTCTTTGTCCATTCCAGAGCTTTTATATATTCCTCTTTATCATATATGCCTTTATCTATTCTTCGGATAATTTCTACCTCATCGACCGATTCTACTCTCATGCCGAGGTATTCTTCAAAAAATTCAGGATTTATGATAGATCCTGCAATGCCCATTGTGATGGATCCGATCTGGAGATAGGATTTTCCTCTCATGGTTGCGGAGGCAACGGCAGCTTTTCCGAAACGTAATAATTTTTCTTTTACATCCTCCGGAATTTCCTTCTCATCAGCATTCTGAACATCATGTCCATAGATTCCAAAAGCCGGCAGCCCTTTTTGCGCATGGGATGCCAATACTGATGCCAGGTATACTGCACCGGGTCTTTCTGTTCCGTTAAATCCCCATACGGCCTTGATGGTCATCGGGTCCATATCCATTGTTTCCGAGCCGTAGCACCAGCAGGGAGTAACGGTAATTGTAATATCGACTCCCGCCTTCTTGAACTTGTCCGCACATGCGGCAGCTTCGGCAACACGTCCGATTGTTGTGTCGGAAATAATGACCTTTACAGGCTCACCGCTGGAATACCTCAGATTTTGAGTGAGTAAACCGGCCACAGCCTTTGCCATACCCATGGTTTGTTCTTCCAGAGATTCTCTCACCTTCAGAATTCCTCTGCGGGCATCGATCACAGGTCTTACGCCTATAACCGGATAACTTCCAATCAATCTGCATGGATTCATAAACGATTACCTCACTTTTTTACGTACTTAGTACTTAATAGAAGATATATTGATTAAAATCTTAATTCTTTAGAATCTGCCTTTATCGAAACGCTGCCCACCTTTAACAATGGGGGAAAAGCGCTCTGCCGGACAGAGCGCTTTTCATGAGTTAGACAGAGCGCCTTTTATGAATTAATCGTAAACAAGCTGAGAGATATCTGGATCATCGATATTTTTGGCGGTATAAAATTTACAGCCGGTATCGGTGTCGGAAACCTTTTCACCATTAATTGACTTGACGGTGAGTTCGACAGCAAGGTAGCCGATCATGTAAGGATCCTGCGTAATGGAGCCCAGGAACCACCCGTTTTTAACGGCGGCCTTTTGTGCCTTGCCGGCATCAAAGCCTACCACTGTAACGTTCTTATACTTGCCATTTGTGCGATCGAGGTCTGATCCGTCTGTGGTAGCTGCAAGAATACCTGTCACAGCGCCCTCGTTGGAAGCAAACATTGCAATGATTCCTTTTGTTCCAAACAGGGACTGAGCGCCATTCTGCATATCATTGGCATTGGTGGACGGAGGAACGACGACTTTGATATTGACGGCGGCTTTTCCGGAGGTTGCAGCCTTGGCGAACTTGTCATGCCCTGTAACTTCAACCTGGCCTGCAAACACGGTTTCACAGTTCTTAACCATCTGGTCGATAAAGCCTGTTGTACGGCCGACAACGGAAGCAGATGTCGCATCCTGTGAAAGAACGCCTATAAGAACCGGCTTGTCAGTGGTTGCAGCTTTGAGCGCAGCCGAAAAGGTAGGGTCGGCAAACATCGAATCTGCAGCAAGAGCTCCAGCATTTTCATTGTTGGTGGAAGCAGTTGCCTGTATTGTTCCTGCCGGAGCATCGGGAACACCAGAGTCAAAGCCGACGACCGGAATACCCTTAGATTTCAAATCGTTGAGCTGTGATGTAACGGATTCGGTGTCGAGCGCGGCGAGGCAAAGACCCTGAGGATTCTTTGCAATTGCGGCATTAAGCATATCAACCTGGGTATTGATTTCGGATTCTGAAGCAGGTCCGTCAAAAGTCATATCAACGTTGTACTCTTCGGCTGCGTCTTTTGCACCTTTCATGACTACCTGCCAGAACTGGTGCTGGAAGCCTTTTGAGATAACAGCTATGTACGGTTTAGAGACGTCTTTTGCCGGAGCGCTGCTTGATGGAGCACTACTGGACGGCGCACTGCTGCTTGGAGCCCCAGCGGAAGCTGCGGGAGCTTTTGCGCCGCAGCCTGCCGCTAATACCAGCAGGGATACGGTTAAAACAAGTGATAGGACTCTACTGACCTTTTTCATTACGAATTTCCTCCTCTTTTTATATTTTAAGCTTTTCGCCTAAAATCTTAATTTAATTGGCCTTTTTCACTTCATTTGCTTTCTTGTTCCTGTAAGTATCCATCCATACTGCAAATATCACAACAATGCCGGAGAAGAATGTCTGCCACTGGCCCTGCAGGTTCATTGACATGAGTCCTTGCTTTAGAACACTCATAATAAAGACACCGATCAAAGTACCTGAAATAGTTCCTATACCGCCGGCCATGGAGGTACCGCCGATAACGACGGCGGCGATAGCGTTTGTTTCAATTCCATTGCCCGTACTGGGAATAATCGAGGTATAGGCTGCGGCATATACAATCGCGGCCAGTCCTGCGAAAAATCCGCTTATTACATAAACACAGATTTTCCATTTATCGACCTTTACACCTGAGAGCCTTGTAGCTTCTTCATTGGACCCGATTGCAAAGGTGTACCTTCCTAATCGTGTCTTATTTAAAACAACATAGGAGATAACAAAGAATACTCCCAGCCAAACCGTGCCGATAGGAAATCCGGCGGGCGTTTTATAAAAGACAAATTTGAACCACCCATCCGGGTCGGTAACTGTTGGATAGCGCATGGTCATAACTTTTGAAACAATTGCACCGAAGCCCAGGGTAACCATCTGCGTACCAAGCGTTGCAATGAAAGGCGGTAATTTCAGCTTGGCTACCATCAGCCCGTTTAACAATCCGAATAAGGTTGAAGTAACCATGACCAGAACAAGCGATAAGGCTATCGGCCAATGCCATATGTTATAGGCGACACCGCCGATCAACGCCGCGCACATCATAACGGTGCTTATTGAAAGATCAATTCCTCCGGTTATGATAACGAACGTGACGCCTATTGCCAAAAAGCCTATGTAGTATGAGCAGTCAAGAATATTGACGAGCGTCGCAGATGAAAAGAAATTGTTTCCGAAAATCGCAAAAAATACATACAGGACTACGAGGGTGCCTATGGCAAATAACTGCTGGTGACCCTTACGTATGGGCTTGATAAGTTTGTTCTCTTTTTGCATTTTCATTACCTCACTGTCTTCTTTGTGTTGCTAGTTTCATGATTTTTTCCTGGGTTGCTTCTTCAATGTTTAAAAAGCCTGTTAAAGCACCTTCACACATCACTGCAATCCTGTCGCTCATACGAAGAAGCTCGGGAAGCTCTGACGATATCATGATGATAGACTTTCCCTCACGTACGAGCTCATTCATTAATTTGTAAATTTCACTTTTGGCTCCGACATCAATACCCCGGGTCGGTTCATCGAAGATAAGGATGCTGCAGTTCTTTATGAGCCATTTTGCAAGTACGACCTTTTGCTGGTTTCCGCCTGAAAGGTTTTTTACCAGTTGCTTATTTGACGGAGTTTTTATATCGATCTTATCAATAAATTCATCCGTAACCTTTGAAGCCTTTTTATCATCGACTAAACCGAATTTTGTAAAATTTTTGAGGTGGGCGAGGATCGAGTTATTGCGGATGGACAACCCGACAGCCAGACCATACCGTTTTCTGTCCTCGGACAGGTAGCCGATCCCATGCTCTACGGCGTCAGAAGGGCTGGTTATTTCAACTTTCCTGCCATCCAGGTAAACCTCACCGCCGGTTTTGGGATCAGCGCCAAAAATGAGGCGGCAGGCCTCCGTTCTGCCTGCTCCCATAAGGCCCGCCAAACCTAATATTTCGCCTTTCTTAAGTTCAAAGGATACATTCTTTACGACCGGTGAGTTAAGATTTTTACAGGAGAGCACAACCGCTGCGTCAGGCGGTACGGTGCTCTGAGTTTTTGGCGGTTCGTAAATAATACGTCCAACCATCATCTGAATGATTTGATCGATTTCAATTTCTTCGGTCTTTACCGTTCCGACATATTGACCGTCACGCATTACCGTGACCCTGTCGGATATCTGCTTTAATTCCTCCATCCTGTGGGAGATGTAAACAATCCCTACTCCCTGATTTTTCAGATTTCTTATAAACCTGAACAAATCTGCTATTTCAGATTCGGTTAAAGCAGCCGTAGGTTCATCCATTATTAATACGTCCGTCTTTATTGAAAGGGCTTTTGCAATTTCGACCATCTGTTGTTTTGCGACCGATAAATCCTGGACTTTTATTAAAGGGTTAATATGTATATTAAGGGACTCGAGCAGTTTCGCTGCTTCCTCATTGGTCTTCTTAATATTGAGGAACATCCCGGACATATATTCCCTTCCAATAAAAATATTCTGCGCAACCGTCAGATGCGGCATCAGGTTGAGTTCCTGGTGTATAATGCCGATTCCGAGATCCTGTGCGTCTTTAGGGGTTTTGGGATCTATTTCATTACCCTTGAACAAAATTCTGCCGCTGTCCTTTTGATAGATACCGGTAAGAACCTTCATCAGAGTAGACTTTCCGGCTCCGTTTTCCCCTACCAAGGCATGGACCTCACCTTCTACAAGGTCAAATTGGCATTGCTGCAGAGCTTGTACACCGGGGAACGCTTTATCGATCCCTTCCATCTGCACCAGAAGTTCACTCATTTTTTCACCTCTAATGTAATTTTTTATGAATAAATAAATCACACAAACATACGTGTGTGAAAGCAGAAGAATGGCATATTTAAATTCTATATCAGAGCATATTAAAAAAGAATTCGAAATCCTATACAAAAGTTTCGAATTCTTATATCAACGTGGAATTTTCTTAAGATCAGTCTGTAAAGGGAAATACAAGTTTCTGGTTTTCAGGCAGATACATATTGTTTTTATCGATAACCGTGGAACCGGTATCCACCCGTTGGGGAATATCCGCGTTGTTGATTGCATCGACTGCATATTTGACGCCAAGATATCCCATGCTGAAGGGATTTTGTACAACGAGAGATTGTATCACATCCTTTTCCATAAAGCTAATTTCCTCCGGTGTACTGTCAAAACCGATTATTTTTACTTTTCCGGCCAAATCCAGCTTCTCAATTGCCCTTGCGGTTCCGACTGTCCCATATGCGTTGAGGCATACGATTGCATCGATATCCGGATATTTTTCTACGATTTGTTCCGTAAGCTTTTCTGCAGTATCTTCATTCGAATTGCAGTATTCCTTGGTCAGAACATTGATTTTCGGATAGTTTTTTAATGATTCATGTAAGCCTTCTTCACGCTGGACACAGGGAGCCGTACCCTTTACAAAACCCATAATCGCAATGCTGCAGGTATTACCCACTTTCTCGGCCAAAGCCTCTCCAAGTTTTTTCCCCGCGCTGACATTGTCCGTCGCTATAAAGCTTTTTACCAGATCCGATTTAAGCTCGGAATCTATTATCACAACGGGAATTCCCCCTAAAATGGCTTTTTCGGCAATGCCGGCCAATTCGATATAGTCGCCTGCTGCCAGGACTATCGCATCTGTTTTTAAGTCGATGGCCTCCTGCACCATCTCGATCTGCTGCTCGATATTTTTTTCGTCAGTTGGCCCGCTAAAGCGCACAGCTACTCCGAATTCTTTTCCCGCGGCTTCAGCGCCCATTTTTACGACTTTCCAATAATCGTACCGGCTGTCTTTTACAATCATATCAATGTGGATGTCATCATCCCACGCGGCGACAGTTTTTTTGCCGCAGCCTCCGACAGGGATCAGTAAACACAATATCAATAGGAAAATCGCCGGCCTATTTCGTGATTCCATTTTTACCTCCGTCTTTTAACCCATTTTCCATAAATGGTATACGAATATTAACCGTTGTGCCTACGTCGATTTCGCTTTCGATCTGAATACCATATTCCTTACCGAAGTATAGCTTGATCCGCTCATTTACATTTTTTAGCCCTACTCCGTCGCTGTGAGGACTTTTGGATTCGCTGCTCAATAATTCCTTTAATACCTCGGGCTTAATTCCATATCCATTGTCTGAAATCTTAAAGAGGACGATATCTTCATCCCTGGTTACGGAGATTTGTATTTCGCCCTTTTCACTGATGGGGCCAACTCCATGGTAAATAGCATTTTCAATGATTGGCTGGAGTATCAGCTTTAAAGTTCGTGCCTGAAGGAGGTCCGGCTCTGCCTCAATTGTAAAATCAAATTTGTCCTTATACCTGATTTTCTGGATAATGAGATAGTTTCTGGCATGTTCGATTTCATCCGCAATACGTATGACTTCGTTTCCCCTGCTTATGCTGATCCTGAATAATTTCGCCAGGGCGGCTACCATGACGGTAACGCCTTCATAATTGTGGTTTTCATTCATCCACACGATCGAATCCAGCGTGTTATATAAAAAGTGGGGGTTTATCTGTGCCTGAAGCGCTTTTAATTCACTTTTTCGCTTTTCCTCCTGCTCTTTTATGATTTCGCCCATCAGCTGTTTTATCTTGGCAACCATGATGTTAAACGTTTTGGAAAGATGTTTTACTTCGTCCTCGCCCTTAACCTCGAAATTAATATCAAAATTACCGTTCTCAACCTTCCTCATTTGTTTCTCGAGCTGCTTTATAGGCTTCGATACCTTAGCCGAGACAAAGAGGGAGGCCATAGTTCCGAAAACAATAGCGAACAGAGTAATATAGATAAAAAACTTCAGAAAATATTTTTTATCGGTAACCAATTCATTCACATAACTGATCCCCACCATCTTCCAGCCGGTATAGCTTATATTCTTTATCGTCATGATCCTTTTTTCGCCCTGAAAGTTCTCAAAGTATGAGCCCGGTTCCTTATTCAGGGCGTCTGCTATATTTTCATTTTTCAGACCGACATAAAGTATTTGCTGCTGCGGGTGGTAGATGATATTTCCCGATTTATCGATAATATAGACATAACCCCGCTTTCCCAAACTTACACGGCTGCAGAGCTCCTCTATGGAACTGAAATTCATATCGACCACGGTGGTCAGAGTGGCCTTTTGCTCTTTATCATAGAAAGTAGAGCCCCTGCATAATGAAACAACCCACGGCCTTTCATCTTCAAAAAGCGTTTGAACATGAGGGGGAAGAAAGAAAAAATCGGTCGGATCGTTTATCGAATTCTTAAACCATTCCTGGTCTGCCGCTGAGAAATTTTCGTTATAACTCCTTTTCGGATAGCTTGTAACCAGTGTTCCGTCTTTTGAATAAATTGCGACGGCCGCAATGTCCTTTCTTATGCCAGACGTTACTTCCAGGATATTTGAGAGGGTGTTTTCGTTATTTTCGGTGTCCGCTTTCAGCCTGCTTCTTATAAGATCCGATATTTCCATCATGCCTTTAAAATAGGTGTTCAGGTTTAAATTAACCTGATCCATAATTTGCTGGGTGTTGAAGACGGCATTCTTCTCGGCACTGTCTGAGAACATCTGGGAGAGGGCAAGACTTACAAATATTATGGACAATATCGTAACCGCAGTAAACGACAGGGCAATAATCGACTGGATACTCGTCGCTCTGGGAAAATTCCTGATGCGTGAAAATATTTTCTTTATGCTTGATAATTTCTTTGTCAAGCTTAAGACTCCTTTTAACGGTGAACTTTTTTTCTGTATTCCCTAGGAGACATGCCCGTATTTTTTTTGAAAAAAAAGCTGAAATAACTAATATC
>DOHN01000028.1:18604-20763 GCA_003535195.1 Ruminiclostridium sp. | reverse complement strand
GCATCCAGCCTTACTTTAATAAGGTATTTTAAAAACGTCTCGTTCGCTTCTCTCTTAAAAATCATGCTGAGGTAGCATTCGCTGATATGCAGATGATCTGCAAGCTTCTGAAGGCTTAATGTGTCATCCGAAAAGTTATGATCAATATAGTCTTTCGCTTTTTCCAATAACATTTGAGTTTTATTCTGCATTTTATTTGAAATGGAGTTGTTAAGTTTCAAGCAAATACATCGGATCCAATCGCTGATCTCATCCATCGTGGTGCATTTATAGAGCTCTGCATAGACATTTGAATGAATACCCAGTATTTCACCTATATCCAGCTGGAATATCCGGCTTAATTTCGAGAGGGAGGAGAGTACTTCCAGGAAATACAGCTGGTAATCCTTAAGAGATGCTTTTGCAGACGATATTTCTTTAAAAAGTATTTTGACTGCTTTTTCAATACCTTCTTCTGAACTGAACTTGATGCTGGAAATAAGCATTTGCTCCTTTGCTTCATCAAACACTAAATTTTCAGTCGTCTGCGGTTCAACGTCCTCAATATATATAATTCTGTTGGATCCTATAAGAAGCTTGTATTCCAGCGCTGAAAGCGCATTCCTGTAAGAATCCCTCAATTTGTCCATAGAGCCGACGATACTGCCTAATCCTATGGAAATGGTTATTTTAAGGTATTTTTTAACCGTATACCGTATTTCTTCCAATACGGATAAGGTTCTATTCACAATGACTGTTTTATCGCGTTCACTCGAGACCGCGATGATTACGAGATTGTCGTTGTGGAAAAAGCCCTCTCCCAAAAAATATTTCGCTATAATTTCTCTTGTGATGTTGAGTACTGCAAATTTGCATAATTCTTCATCATCATCTTCGGAATCACATTTAGGCAGGCTGCTTGCATCGATATCTGCCGCGGCCACAACAAAGCTGTTTCCGTTCAGACACAAGTTATGTAATTTAATTTGTTTGTTTATCTCCGCATTGTTTGGATTTCCGGTAATCAGACGGATTAAAAATTTTTCCCTTAATATCGGCAGACTCTCTACATAATTCCTGCGTAATTTAATGATATCCTCTTTTTGATCGATCTCTCCGTCAATCTTGTCTTTAAGTTTTTGTATCAGATCGTTGATGTCCTGGGGAAGAACAGGCTTCAGAACATAGTCTGTAACACCAGATTTTATGGCCTGCTGAGCAAACTTAAAATCATCAAAACCTGTCAGTATTGCTGTTTTTACTGTAGGATAGCTCTGTTTTATTACAGATACAAGCGTAAGACCGTCCATGATCGGCATCGTTATATCTGTTATAACTACGTCGGGAATGCTGTCTTCGATTAACTCCAGCGCATCCCGACCGTTCTCCGCTTCAAGCGGCGTTTCAAAGTTATAGCTTTCCCAATTGATTTTTTTGATGATACCCTTTCGTACTTCTTCCTCATCATCAACGAGAATAAGCTTGTACATAGGTATTCCTTTCTCCCGAAATAGGGTTTAACCGGTTACGACTCCCTTTTTCAAAATAATATTTGCATAAAGGGCCTTTTCGCCAGTCGCTACAACTGCATAAGCCTCCTTTGCTCTGTCATAAAAGGCAAATCTTTCGATATTCTGTATTTTGTTGGCCTTTGGTTCGTATTGATTGATAATTTCCCTGTATGTATTCCAAATAGGTGTCTCAACTTTATCACCGGGGGTTACCTGCATCAAGGAAACAGGAGCGTCGACATAGGGATCGAGCGGAAAAAACTTCAGTATGGCTTCCAAAAGCTCCGGCACATTATGTCCGTCACACCTTATAAGCCTTTTTGCAATGCTTGCCGCCGGAAAGTTGCCGTCCCCGATGACGATCTCATCACCATGTCCCATTTCCATCAAGATTTTAAGAAGTTCAGGGGATAAAATTTCGGGAATTCCTTTTAGCATTTTTGTTCATTCCTTTCGATTACTGAGTTTTAAGAGTTGCTTAATATTTGCAAAGACCTGAAAAAACTAGGATATATTAATTAATATATCAATATATGAACTGATTTTCAATATCAGGAATATACAAAAATCCCCGTGACGATTTGTCACGGGGATGAATCCGACCGGCAAAATTATTTCGCTTGAATATAGCCTTCAGCTTTTAAAAGCTCTGCGATTAAGACGGCTCCT
>DOHN01000028.1:5299-18483 GCA_003535195.1 Ruminiclostridium sp. | reverse complement strand
GCGATTAAGACGGCTCCTCCTGCCGCACCCCTCAGAGTATTGTGAGAAAGACTCACAAATTTATAGTCATATAAAGTATCCTCACGAAGCCGCCCGATGCTGACGCCCATGCCGTTCTCGAGTTCTCTGTCCAGGCGGGTCTGGGGCCTGTTGTCCTCTTCGAAATAGGTGATGAACTGTTTGGGGGCACTGGGGAGATTAAGCTCCTGAGGGCGGCCCTTAAAGTTCTTCCATAGAGAGATCATTTCATCTCTGGCCGGTTTCTTTTCAAAGGATACGAAGGTGGCGGCCATATGACCATCGCTTACCGGCACTCTGATGCACTGGGTGGTAATAATGGGGGAAGAGGCCTTTATAATCGCCCCGTTTTCAATGGAACCCCAGATTCTTAAAGGCTCCTGCTCGCTTTTTTCTTCCTCGCCGCCTATAAAGGGAATGACATTGTCTATCATTTCGGGCCATTCCTTAAAGGTCTTGCCGGCTCCCGAGATGGCCTGATAGGTGCAAGCCACTACTTTAGAAGGCTTATAGGCTTTCAATGCGCTTAATGCGGGAACATAGCTCTGAATGGAGCAGTTGGGTTTTACGGCAATGAATCCCCTGGAGGTTCCCAGGCGTTTCCGCTGGTATTCAATGATCCTGAGGTGCTCCGGATTAATTTCAGGAATGACCATGGGAACATCGGGTGTCCAACGATGAGCTGAGTTATTGGAGACTACAGGAGTTCCCGTTTTGGCGTAGGCCTCTTCGAGAGCTTTAATTTCGTCCTTTTTCATATCCACGGCGCAGAAGATGAAATCCACCTCGGATGCCACATCATTGACCAAAGACGCGTCTTTTACAACAATATTCTTGACAGAACCGGGCATTGGGGATGCCAGTTTCCATCTGCTTGAGGCGGCTTCCTCATAGGTTTTGCCGGCAGAATTGGAGCTGGCGGCAATGGTGGTGACTTCAAACCATGGATGGTCTTTCAGAAGGGATACAAATCTTTGCCCTACCATTCCTGTGCCGCCGACAATACCGACCTTCAATTTATTTGACATGATAATGCTCCTCGTATAATATTTTTGTGAGGTTTAAATCAGATGTCTTCCAGTTACAAACCTCGGATTTTTCGACTAACATCCATAAATTAACTGAAAATTCCTTGGAACTTTAATAAGTAGGATCTATATTTTTATCTTTAAAAGTAGATCAAGGCTTTAAATATAAATTCAATTATAAGGGATATAATTTTTGAGTTCAACATAAAATTAGTGAATCTTGATTTTCCAAAAATCGGAAATCCGGTAGGATTGTAAGGTATTTAAATTGTTAAATTCACTAAATTTTTTTATAGTATGTCTTTTGTCGGAGAACTTTATAGAGCAAAAACATTACTGGTTAATTTTTTATTAATTTAGCATAACAACTATTCCTAAATAAGTTCAATATTATTTACTATTTTATGAGGGCGGTATTCTAATATGCAAGAGTGGAGCTGTTACAGCAAAAATTAGTATCAAATGTTGCTATATAATCGGCAAGATTAAAAATTGCAGGCTACTATACAAATAATATTATTTATGATAAAATAATATTAAACATAATTATACTAACAGGGGTTGTACTATGAGAAAACAGGTAACACTAAAAGATATATCGGATCAGTTGAATATTTCCTCCAATACAGTCTCTATGGCATTGAGGGATATGCCTGGAGTGAAAAAGGAAACAAAGAAGAAAGTTCTGGAAGTTGCGAGAGAGATGGGGTATAAAACTGAAAAGAAAACGAATGATACGAAAAATATATGCATCGTATCCACACCTGATAACCTGTCAGATACTTACTTCTACATGAAGCTGCAATATGCCATTGAATCGCAGGCAAGAGCCAATGGTTACAGCTTGCTTATATACAATACTCTAAATCTTAATACTGATGGAAATGAGCTTTTGACGCTTTTTAGGAAAAACCACATTAAAGGTGTTATTATTTTGGGCGACCTTGATTTAAACGTTACCCAGAGCATACTCGATTGCAATATACCCATTATTACTTCAGGCTTTTATTACTATAACAAATATACAGATTGTGTAATTGAAGAAAATATAGCAGGCATTTATAAAGCCGTAGATCACCTAATAAAAAATGGTTACAAGCATATGGGTTTTATTGGAAATCCCCAAAATTGCATGGGCTATTTGGAACGATACATGGGCTTTATGGGCGCGGTAAATTCTTTTGGGCTAAAAATACTTCCGGAATGGCTGGTTACGAATTTTTTACCGGAGAATGAATTCAGTCATGAATATATAGCAAAGCAATTAAAAAGCATAACACAAATGCCGGAGGCTTTTATATGTGCCAATGACAGAGTTGCGGCAACGGTTCTAAAGGCGTTGTACAGCATAGGCGTTAGTGTTCCGGATGATATTGGAATCATTGGCTTTGATAATAGCGAGCTTGCTAAGATATGTATTCCGGCATTAACGACTATTGATACGAATATCGTCCATCAGGCCAACACGCTTATGAATAAGCTGATGCAAAGGATCGAAGGCGATGATTCGCACACTGAAAGGATCCTTACACCGGTTGAGCTTATCAAGGGCGCATCTTTAAAGTATGCTGATAAAAGCGAATAAGTTCCGGACCCATATAAATAAACTTGTATACGCACTACTACCGGGGAAGGTAAATCTATCCCAAAGGTAAAACTAAGACTGTCAAATTATTAAAGCCGAAAGTGAGATCTCTTTATGTCAGAGGGCTTCCGGCTTTGACAGAATGTAATGCTGTTTTGGAATTAATATTAATATTGCCAAACGCTGCTGTTTTATAACATTATTTACATAATTAATAATAAACAATGCGTAAATTTAATCCGCACAGACCATTCAATTCTAAAAATGACCTGTTCCTAAAATGTGAAAATTAAAATTGTATTTACCTGGACCATCGGCTTTACTTAATTGCTATTTTTTAGCGGATGGTGCTGGCATGTTCAAAACATTTCAAATAAAATACTTCCATTTATTATTATGGATAGTGAAAAAATTAACATTAAAACGCATAAAAAATATTATTAAAAAAATAGCAATTAATGTTATTGACAATTTAAATAATAGTATTATAATTGGAATATAAGATTACATGATCATGAATTTTATAATCCAAATTTACATCTTGCTAAGCACTTCAAAAAAACTGGACATTCTTATGAGAGGGGAGAGAGGTTTGCTAATTAACCCGGAACTCACAGAAACTGCCTTTGATGAGACCTTGATCCAATTAAAAAATCACCAAAAATTTTCCTGGAGAAACTGCGCTGAATAAAGAATATGATATGTTACCTAAAGTATAGAAGTTTACGGAGGAGGCTATTGCCATGAAAAGTATATTTAGAAACGTAAGCCTGGGAGTACATCCAATAAACTGGTGCAATGATGATGTTGTCAGCCCAAATCTCGGGGATTGGTATTCCTTTGAGGATATTATCGATCAGGCAGCAGAGGCAGGGTTTAAAGGTATCGAATACGGGCGAAAGTTCCCAAAAGAAAAGAAAGCACTTTTAAGTGCCTTGGATAAGAGAGGACTCAAACTTACATCAGCATGGTGCGATACAATGTTTGCCTGCCCTGAACTGCGTGATGAGTACATGGGAATGTTTAAAGAGAAGGCTGCATTTATGGTTGATTGCGGAGCAAAGTTTATTGTTGCAGCTGAGGGCACTGGATCCCGCTGCTGGGACCCGCGTGAATACCGTGATAAAAAGGGCGTACAAAAGCTGAGCGAAGAAGGGTGGAAATTGTTCGGGGACGGTTTAAATGTTGCGGGTGAGTTTGTAAAGTCTTTGGGTGCAACGCTTGTATACCATGTACATACCGGTACCGCAGTTGAGACATATGAGGAAACTTCTAAATTGCTTAATATCACAGACAATAATTTGGTATATTTGCTGGCGGATACAGGCCATCTTCATGTTTGCGGAGTAGATATTATTAAGTTCTTTACTGATTTTGCGCCACATATTAAGTACATACATCTCAAAAATGTAAGAGAAATTGTACTTGAGGCAGTACGTGAATATGATATAGATTTCAATAATGCTGTAAAATGCGGGCTGTTTACAGTACCAGGTGATGGCGGAATCGATTTTAAGCCTATCATGGACATATTGGCAAATGCAGGCTATGAAGGCTGGATGATTGTTGAGGCAGAGCAGTACTTCCCAAGCCCCTCAGCACTAACTTACCAGAAAATGGCGAGAAATTACATGAAGGAAATAGCGGGCATTTAAGTTTGTTGGTAAAAAATATCAAATAGTTCATAAATGTGACAACCAGAATATAAGAGATATGGAGATAATACATATGCAAGATAATGAATCTGTTGTAGGTATCGTTTCTCCAGAAGTTCCTCTGCTTGAGCTCAGGGGAATATCAAAACAGTTTCCTGGTGTTCGCGCTCTTGATAATGTCAGCATAAAAGTTGGAAAAGGCCAGGTACACGTGATTCTTGGAGAAAACGGTGCAGGGAAATCTACCCTTATAAAATGTATTATTGGTGTTGAGAAGGCAAACGACGGACAACTCCTCTGGAATGGCAAGGAAATTGTTTTTAAAGACATAAAGGATGCTTATGCCCATGGTATTGCTGCAATATATCAGGAATTGAGTAATGTGGGCTGCCTAAGTGTTGTCGAAAACATGTTCATGGGCCATGAGATTTTAGTTAAAAACACAAAGAATATTGTTGATTGGAAAGCTCAGCGTATCCGTGCAAGACACTACCTCAGCGAAGTAGGCTGCGATGTTGATATCAATACAAAGTTTGAAGCTCTCAGCATGGGACAAAAGCAGTTAATAGAAATTGCCCGTGCTATGGAACGGGGCGCCCAGCTGATCATAATGGATGAACCGACGGCCAGTTTATCCAGATTTGAAATAGATCAGATATTGGACCTTATGAAGCATCTTAGAAATAATGGGGTTTCAATAATCTTCATTACACATAAACTAGATGAAGCCAAGCTGGTAGGTGATGTTGTCACTGTTCTTAAGGATGGCAAAAAGATTGGTGAGACGATGGATATTAAGGATGTCACCGAAAAACAAATAATAAGTATGATGGTCGGCCGTACACTTAAGGAAAAATATCCTACACGGGAGCATAAGATCAGAGAAAAAATTCTTGATGTGGAGCATTTGACAGGACTAAAATTTACAGACGTTTCCTTTTCTTTAAACCGTGGTGAGTTGCTTGGTATATTCGGACTTATCGGCGCCGGGCGGACAGAAATGGCGAGAGCTCTAGCTGGAGCCGATGAGAAGGCTGGGGGAAAGATAATAGTTGATGGCGTTGAAAAACATATTACTTCGCCGAAGAATGGAATTAAATCAGGTATTGCTTATTTAACTGAAAACCGCAAGGAAGAAGGGCTTATACTTATACACGACGTTGTGGAAAATGTGTCCCTGGCATCGTTGAAGAGTTTCGAGAGCAAGATGAAAGCCCTTAATCTTAAAAAGCGTTCTAAAATTTCGACAGATATATGTAAAAAGCTCAACCTCCGTCCGTTGCTGATGAAAAGAAATGCAATGGATTTCAGTGGCGGAAACCAACAAAAAATCGTTTTAGCAAAATGGGTGTTAGTAAACGCTAAAATATATATCTTCGATGAGCCTACAAAAGGTGTAGATGTTGGTGCTAAAACTGAAATATATACTATCATGAACAATTTATTGGCTAATGGGGCTGCGATTATCATGATAACATCGGAAATGGAAGAGCTGCTGGGTATGTCTGACAGGGTTATGACCATGTACCAAGGGCATAAGACCGGCGAACTTGTTAACGATGAAAGCACCACAGAGGAAAAAGTGATGACGCTTGCGACAGGAGGTAAATTATGAGCAATCAAACTGATAATGTTAGAATCCAAAAACCATTCTATAAAGTCTTATTTAGTAAATTTGCAGAGGCAGGGCCTCTAATAGCTTTATTACTTGTTGTCATTATATTTGCGAGTATTACTGATAGTTTCCTTACCACAAGAAATATGCTCAGTATATTGAAACAGTCTTCCGCACAATGCCTTGTGGCATTGGGAATTCTCTTGGCTATACTGACGGGTGGTAACGACCTGTCAGTCGGTTCTACACTTGGCCTGTCAATGGTTATTATGGGCTTAACAATCCACGCGGGCTGGAATCCATATTTATCAATGCTGGTGTGTGCACTTACCGGTGCGTTCCTGGGGCTCTGTAATGGCCTTATATTCACAAAAGGAAAGTTGCCGCATCCATACATAGTAACGCTTGGCACACTAAATATATACAGGGGATTATGCCTGATTATAACCCATGGTACGCCTGTATCGGGAATGCCATCTACAATAACGTTCTTGGGAAGCTATTCAATTGAAAAAATTTTTCCGGTATGTATATTTGTTGTTTTACTCTTCTATATTATCTGGTGGTTCATGCTGACTCGTACCACATTTGGCCGGCATATATATGCAGTTGGCGGAAATCCCGCAGCTGCAAGGCTTGCAGGTATAAATGTAAATTGGGTGCTCACTGCCGTTTATACGCTTAGCGGGCTTGTGAGCGGAATGGCTGCGCTGCTCCTCTGCGGACGAACCAACTCGATCTTCCCTACTGCCGGACAGACTTGGGAAACAAATGCGATAGCTGCGGTAATTATTGGCGGCGCCAGTTTCTCAGGAGGACGCGGCAGCGTCTTGGGAACGCTTACAGGTGTTCTGCTTATACAGACAACAACTAACGGCCTGAACATACTGGGAATGTCCTCGGATTGGCAGACCGTGTTCCTTGGTTCTATGATAATTCTATCAGTATTCATAGACGTCATAAGGAACGGAGGCTTTAAGTCTGTCAAGTCTTTGGTCAAAAACAATAATAAGGCAGATGTGAAAAAATAAAAACTTAAAAAGAAGAGGAAGATTAATATGAAGATTGGAATTATTGGTGTCGGTACCATGGGCAGGGTTCATGCCAAGTGTGCAGTAAACAGTGGTATGGCGGAGGTTACTTCGGTATTCGATTTGGTAAGGGAAAATGCGGATAAAATAGCCTCGCAGTATAGTGCAAAAGCCTTTACAGATATTGATGAGTTTCTCTCCTCCGATATTGATATGGTATTTGTCTGTGTACCCAATACAGGACACGCTGAGATAGCTATAAAGGCCCTTAACGCCGGCAAGCATGTTTTTTGTGAAAAGCCACTGGCGATAAGCGTCGAACAGGTATATTCCATAAAAGAAGCCGCGAATAAGAGCGGCAAAAGAGTATTTACCGGCCTTAACAGGCGTTTTGCACCAGTTTACAAGCATTCAAAGGATGTGGTCCGCCAGGCTGATTACAAACCAATGAATTTTCATATGCTCCAGAATGATGGCGATATGGGCGGAGCAGTATGGGTTGCGCACCTTGATGCTCTGGGAGGTTTTCTTTATGATTCCACGATCCATTCCTTGGATATGGCTGAATATATGATGGGAGAAGTTGACAAATTGTGGACTCTTGGAATAAGTGCATGCTACAGCTTGGATGACGACTTTGTTATTATGCTCAAATTTAAAAGCGGAGGTATAGGTACAATTACATCGTGTGGACATGCCTCTTGGATATATCCTTTTGAACGTATGCAGGTAGTGGGAGATCACCGCTCGATTATAACTGAAGAATTGGAAACGTTCAGATATTGCCCGTCGCTTACAGGTGTAATAGAGGCTGCTGAATATACAAAGCTGCCCTTTGAGGTAAAGTGGGGATACCAAGATATGCACAAACATATGTATGATGCGCTTTTAAATGGTAAAAAAGCAGAAAATGATCTTGATGTGGGCATAAGAAGCGTAAGATTAGTCGATGCCTGTTATAAGAGTGCTGCTGCAGGTGGAAAGGAAATCGAAGTCTGATGTTTCTTAAAGTTAATAAAAAATAGGGGAAGGAGAGGGTAGAGCGGATAAAACTTCAGGTTGATTTCGGATAAATTTAAAATAATTTTAAGGAGGATTCTAAAATGAAAAAAATCATTTCTTTGCTGCTGGTATTTGTCATGGTAGTCACATTAGTCGGCTGTTCTGGCTCAAAGGGCACGGCTGCCAATTCAACATTAACCTCGTCAGCTAATCCTGCACCCGCTAAAAAAGACGATATGGAGATAGCGGTGGTTCTAATGGCTCTCAATCAGGATTATTGGCATCTCATCGAAGCTGGTGCAAATTCTGCAGCACAGGAGCTTGGAATTAAGGTCAAAGTTGTCGGTCCGCCTGTAGAGACAGATGTCGCAGCTCAGATAAGCCTCATAGAAGACTGCATCAACAGCGGCTGTGCTGGTATGGTTCTTGCCCCTACAAACCCAAGTACAGTAGGTCCTGCCCTTAAAATTGCAAAGGACGACGGTATTCCAATAGTTTGCGTCGATAGCGACCTTGATGCCAGTATTGCTGACGACCTCCGGCTTACATTTATTGGGTCTTCTGAAACTGAAGGCGGCCAGCTTGTTGGTGAATATCTTGTCAAGAACTATAGTCCCGATACTGTTGTTGGCGTAATCCGCGGTCCTCTTGGTGCAGTTAGTCACAATGAACGTGTTAAAGGCTGTCAGGACATTGCAGAATCGAAGGGCTTTAAATTTGCCGACATCCAAGATGGCCAGTGTGACAGAGCTTTGGCAATGAATGTATGCGAGAATATGCTGGAAGGACATCCGGAAATCAAGGTTCTCTATTGTACAAACGACGAAATGGCTGCCGGAGCTTATCAGGCTTGTGTTGACAAAGGCAGGGAGGATATTGATATCATCGGATACGATGGCTCCCCAGATTGCCTCGGGCTTATTAAAGATGGCAAGGTCACAGGTACATTGGCGCAGAGTCCGTTTGATATGGGATATGAAGCTGTAAAAATACTTTATGATACTGTTAAAAACGGAAAATTTGCTGGAGAATCAACTACTCTCATCAAGACTCAGGTTATTGATAAAAGTAACGCAGTAGAATACCTTGATTCATTGAGAACTAAAATCACAAATGCAATCGGTAAATGTTGGTTTTAATTAAATTGTCTTCTTAATTTAATAATTTTGGGGCAGATGCATCTGCCCCAAAATTAAATACTTCAAATTTGTATTTTCATGAGGTGAATGTTATGAATGTATTGTTTATTGGTGCACATCCTGATGATGCTGATATTTGGGCTGGCGGTACGCTTTTGAAGTGCTATAACAGAGGTGATAAAATTTTTATTGCCGTGATGTGTTCAGGAAATGTTGGGAGCGATCACTACTCTCGTAAGGAATTGGCCATGGTAAGGGAGCGCGAGCAGAAAAACGCAGCTGCTCATTATGAAGCACAGGTGTATTTTTTTGGTTATGAAGACAATGAACTTACATATACTCACGATACCCATATGGCAGTAATAGATGCTATCAGGTGGGCGCAACCGGATATACTTTTAACACATTCACCTGATGATCTTGCCGGTGACCACGGAGTTACAGGTTATCTAGTGCAAAAGGCGCTAATATCCGTACCATTTAGCAACATGATAACGGAGCACTCAGCTTACAAAAAACGCTTTAGTGTATTTAATTGTGATACATATGGAAGCTTAAATTTTGACCCGGATGTATATGTGGATATCAGCGATGTGTTCGATAAAAAGATTGAGCTTATGAAATGTCATGAGAGCCAGCTCGAGTATGGATGGCTAAAGCATTTGGAGCAGGTAGCTGCGTTCAGGGGGTTCCAGTATGGGACACAATATGCGGAAGCTTTCAGGGGATTTAAGTTTTATGGTTATATGCCCAATCCAAGGCTGCTGCCATAAAATAAGCATCATTTTATTTAACAAAAGACCCGGGGGCAAATTTTTGGTTATTACACGTATAAAGCCTATTCTTTCCAATTTTAACTGAATTAAAGTATTAGTATGGAGGAAATTGCATATGAAGTCAAAAGCAGCCGTCATGGTATCACCATATAAAATGGAGACTATGGAGATCGAAGTTCCCAAGCTTGAAAAGGACTGTGCACTTATAAGGATTGAGCTTTCTGGCATATGCGGTACCGATAAACATTCGTTTAAGGGAGAGAATAAGCAGTATGGTGGAACTGCAGGAGAGTTTTTTTCACAGTATCCATTCATAGGCGGACACGAAACGGTAGGAATTATTGAGGAAATAGGGCCCGAAGGCGCAAAAAATTTAGAGTTTTATGGAAAGACACTGAAACCGGGCGACAGAGTGGTCGTAATACCTGACCTCTACTGCAATAATTGCTATTACTGTCGGCAAATGCCATTTTATCCTTGGTGCGATCATATACAGGGGCATGGAAATATTTCGCTTAAGGAGTGGCCGTATTTAAATGGTGGCTGGTCCCAGTATCTATATACGAGGCCTAACACTGACTTATTTCTTATGCCGGAGGATGCGAGTCCGGAGGTTGGATCTCTTATTGAGATATTTGTTGTGGCGTATGCATTGGACAAGGTGAAAGAATTCTATAACTTCGCCGGAGAGGGACTCGGGTTTGGAGATAACCTGGCGGTATATGGTGTTGGGGCGCTAGGACTTGCACATGTTATAAAAGCACGCCTGCTCGGAGTTGACAAGATAATAGCAATAGATAGGTCCCAGTTCAGGCTTGACTTGGCCAAACGGTTTGGTGCGGATATCACGCTTAATGTGAATAATACTACTGCCGAAGAACGTCTTGAGACAATCCGCTCAGCTACCGAAGGACATGGTGTGGATGTGGTTGTCGGGGCTACTGGAGATCCATCGACATTTAATGAAAGCCTCGATCTTTTAAGGAAAGTGGGTACATATATAGAGGTCGGGCAGTTTGTCGATCTCGGTGAGGTAAAAATTAATCCGCACAAGATCCTCAGCCGAAATTTAAGGGTCGTTGGCGTCTCTGACCATCCCACTTTTGGTTATGATGCGACATGCAGGATGCTTGAACGGTTTAAAAATCTATATCCCATTCAGGAGATGATAACTAAGAGATTTGGATTGGAACATGCGCAGCAGGCACTAGAACGGGCGTTGGCGGATGATGTTATGAAAATCACATTCGATCCATGGAAAGACTGAGAGGCATGCGCCATCCGGATGAAAATCCATGGTAATAGGCCGGGACGAAATTCACACAATGGTTAATATTTTGGTTGATTATAATTTCAGTATTATAAATCCAATAATTAGTGAGGCATAAATTATGATTATCAATACGGAAACTTTTAAAGAAGGCTTTAACAGCATAATCGAAATGAATGGCAATGGCGCTGAAATGCAAATGGATGTTGGCATTTTGGAGCTTACCAAAGGCAATGCATATGATCTGTTTGATAGTAGGAAGGAAATGGCTATTCTCTTACTCACAGGTGAAGTGGAATTTAATTGGGATGGCAGGGCTGCTTTTGGATCCCGGCAAAGTCTTCAGGATGAGATGCCGTATTGCCTGCATGTGGCGAAAGGTACTGAGGTAAGTGTTAAAGCTATTGCAAACAGTGAGGTTTACGTGCAAAAAACACTGAACGATCATGCATTTGAAAGCAAATTTTATGAGCCAAAGGATATCCAATGCACGCGTGCGGGCACCGGCGAGGTTTTAAAGGGGTGCACCCGCAGAAATATACGGACAGTGTTCGACTTTGATAACGCTCCTTACTCTAATATGGTATTGGGAGAAGTGGTTAATTTCCCGGGAAAATGGTCAAGTTACCCACCGCATTTCCATCCTCAGCCTGAAGTGTATTTTTACAAGTTTGATAAAAAACAGGGATTCGGCGCCTGCTTTATTGGAGACGAAGTGTACCAGTCAAGGAATAACAGTTTGGCTTTAATACGAAGCAATGTAATTCATCCGCAGGTGGCTGCTCCGGGGTATACCATGTTTTATGTTTGGGGCATACGCCATCTTGATGGCGACCCCTGGAAAAAGACACGAATCGATATGCCTGAGCATGTGTGGACTTTAACATCCGATGCAAAAATTTGGGATGAGAAAGAGTAATGAGGTTTGATATGAAAACAGTAAGATTGACGATGGCACAGGCTTTAGTGCGTTTTTTGGAAAACCAGTACGTGGTGTTTGATGAGCAGGAGAAAAAATTTGTTAAAGGAATATTTATGCTGCCTGGTCATGGAAATGTCGTGGGGCTCGGGCAGGCTATAGAACAGGAAGCAAAGACGCTTACCGTGTACCAGGGAAAAAATGAGCAGGGTATGGTGCATGCAGCAATGGCTTTTGCCAAGCAAAAATTAAGAAAGCAGATATTCGCCTGTACCTCGTCAGTTGGTCCGGGCTCAGCCAATATGATAACAGCTGCTGCCACGGCCACAGCTAATAATATTCCCGTACTTTTATTACCAGGGGATGTATTTGCCACAAGACAGCCCGATCCGGTATTGCAGCAAATAGAGCAAACGAATGAACTTTCTATTTCTACAAATGACGCGTTTAAAGCGGTGTGCAGGTATTGGGACAGGATCGTCCGGCCTGAGCAGCTAATGAGCGCTATGATAAACGCAATGCGTGTTTTAACGGACCCGGCGGATACAGGTGCGGTATGTATCGCTATACCGCAGGATGTACAGGGGGAGGCATATGATTATCCCGAAAGCTTCTTTGCTAAACGCGTACACCGCATTGAGCGGCGTCCGGCGGCTGATTATGCCGTAGAAGAGGCTGTAAATCTGATCTTAAAGAAGAAAAAACCACTGTTGATCTGTGGAGGCGGCGTACGTTATTCGGAAGCAGCAAAAAGCTTTGCGGCCTTTGCTGAAATGTTTAACATTCCGTTTGCGGAAACACAGGCAGGCAAAAGCGCCATAGAATTCGAACACGCGCTCAATTTAGGCGGTATCGGTGTGACCGGCAATAGCGCTGCCAACGAGATGGCTAAGAACGCGGACCTTATTATCGGTGTGGGAACGAGATATACTGATTTTACCACATCATCCAAATGGCTGTTTCAAAATGAAAACGTGGATTTTATCAACATCAATGTATCTGAATTTCAGGCCTATAAGTTAAATGCTGTTAAAGTGATTGCCGATGCGAAAGAAGGGCTTGAGGCTATCAGCGCAGCACTTAAAAATAAGAATTACATAAGTGCTTATACAAATGAGATCAAAATAGCAAAAGACGAATGGCAAA
>DOHN01000028.1:4841-5181 GCA_003535195.1 Ruminiclostridium sp. | reverse complement strand
AATAGCAAAAGACGAATGGCAAAAAGAGCTCGTAAGATTATCACAAACTAATTATAAAAATAAAGGGTACAGACCGGAGATAGCTGATGATAATGTATCAGCAGTCAAACAGTATTATAAGGATATGGGCTCTTGCCTGACACAGACAAGAGTATTATCCATCATCAACCAGAACATTGCCAAGGATGCTGTGGTTGTAGGTTCAGCCGGCAGTCTGCCGGGGGATATGCAGCGGGTATGGTGCGCCCATGAGCCTGAAACATATAACATGGAATATGGTTATTCCTGTATGGGCTATGAAATAGCAGGTTCTTTGGGTGTAAAACTCGCGGCGGGAGAG
>DOHN01000028.1:4279-4697 GCA_003535195.1 Ruminiclostridium sp. | reverse complement strand
GTGAAGTCTATGCCATGGTAGGCGACGGCAGCTTTTTAATGCTGCATTCAGAGCTTGTAACCAGTCTGCAGGAAGGCATAAAGATCAATGTTTTGCTCTTTGACAATGAAGGCTTTGGGTGCATCAACAACCTGCAAGTATCGCAAGGCAACAAAACACTGGCAACAGAGTTCCGATTCAGGACAAAAAGCGGCGAGCTGGATGGAAGATTTATGAATATAGACTATGCCAAATGCGCAGAGGGTTACGGTGCTAAATCCTATCGCGTAACAACCGAAGAAGAGCTTATTGCGGCATTGAAAGATGCTGAGAAGCAAAGCGTTTCGACGCTCATAGACATCAAAGTATTACCCAAGACCATGACATCAGGTTATGGCTCGTGGTGGCGTGTAGGGGGAGCCGAGAGTTCCAATAAAGA
>DOHN01000028.1:3865-4157 GCA_003535195.1 Ruminiclostridium sp. | reverse complement strand
GTGTAGGGGTAGCCGAGAGTTCCAATAAAGACAAAGTCAAAGATGCCTATGCAGAATTAAAAGAACATATAAAAAAGGCGATGAAGTATTAGTTGAGCCGGATCCAAACGACAAGACAATTATCTGCACAGGCGGCGGAGCGTTGATTCGTTTCCTTACCGGTGAGGAATTGCCGGTTGTAAAGGCGCTTCGGCATGCGGCAAAGGTATTTTAATCAGCAAAGGAAACAGGAAAGGAATCAAGTGTTATGGATTACGCAAAGGAATCTTTAAGGCTGCATGAAGAATGGAAA
>DOHN01000028.1:851-3732 GCA_003535195.1 Ruminiclostridium sp. | reverse complement strand
TAAGGCTGCATGAAGAATGGAAAGGAAAAATTCAGGTCATCAATACCGTACCGGTAAAGACCAGGAAGGATCTTTCTCTTGCCTACACCCCCGGCGTTGCACAGCCTTGTTTAGAAATTCAAAAGGATGTCAATAGAAGCTATGAACTGACCCGGCGCTGGAACCTGTGCCTCGTTGTGACTGATGGCACCGCTGTTTTGGGCCTCGGTGATATTGGCCCCGAGGCAGCAATGCCCGTTATGGAGGGAAAGTGCGTTCTTTTCAAGGCCTTTGGCGATGTGGACGCATTCCCCCTTTGCATCAAGAGCAAGGACGTCGATGAAATCGTCAACACCATCTATCTGATCTCAGGCAGCTTCGGCGGTATTAACCTGGAGGACATTGCCGCACCCCGATGCTTTGAAATTGAGAAAAAGCTGAAAGAAAAGTGCGATATTCCAATCTTCCATGATGACCAGCACGGAACGGCAGTTATTACCCTTTCCGGCTTGATCAACGCATTGAAGGTCACAGGCAGGAAAAAGGAAGAAGTAAAAATTGTGGTCAATGGCGCAGGCGCCGCCGCAGTCTCTATTGCCAGACTGCTTTTATCAGATGGTTTTGCCCACATTATTCTTTGCGACCGCAGAGGTGCTATTTATGAGGGACGCAAGGAAGGCATGAACCCCATTAAGAAAGAAATGGCAAAAGTGACCAACCTGGAGAAAAAAACCGGTGCTTTGGCTGATGTGATAAAGGGCGCAGATGTGTTTATCGGGGTCAGCGCGCCCGGAACCCTGACCACTGAGAGCGTTAAGACTATGGCTAAAGACGCCATCATATTTGCATGTGCAAACCCCATCCCTGAAATATATCCGGATGACGCCAGGGCCGGCGGAGCTGCCGTAATTGCAACAGGCCGTTCGGATTTCCCCAATCAGATCAACAATGTATTGGCCTTTCCGGGTATTTTCCGGGGTACTTTTGATGCCCGTGCAAGCGATATCAACGATACCATGAAAATTGCCGCTGCCTATGCACTGGCAGGTCTTATTGATGATAAGGACCTTAACGCAGAATACATTATTCCTGCGGCATTCGATCCGAGAGTAGGCAAAACGGTTGCAGAGGCAGTCGCCGAAGCGGCGGGAAAAAGCGGTGTGGCAAGAATATAAAGCCATAGTTCATAGTTCTTTAAAAAATATCCCTATCAATGATCGCATCTGGATAATACAGAACAACTAATACGAGGTGCATTGAATTGGATTTGGAACTTGGCTTTCATCGGGAACAACCTCACGGGGCACGCCGGTGGATATTTTCAGGCCGGTTGCAGAGGCGGATGTGCGTATCTGCGTGGGCAATATTGAGTACCATTATTTTGCCGGGTACAGCGGCGGCGCTAAAGCAATTATGCCCGGCGTCCAAAGGACCTTAATATGTACCAGGCCCAGAAGGCCCTTGATAACGCGCAGCATGCGGTAAAGGACGGCGGAATCATTTTATGGATAGCCTCCTGTAAATTAGGCTTGGGTGAAAGTACATTTGAAAAGTGGATGCTTGGGCACAAGGAAAGCCGTGATATGATTGAACACATAAAGAGTGACTTTCAATTGGGCGGCCATAAGGCAGCGGCTATTGCAATGGTGCTGGAAAAGGTGAAAGTGTTTCTGATTTCGGATTTGGAGCCTGGGTTTGTAAAAAGCATACATCTCATTCCTTACCAGGATGTGATGGCGGCTGTAAAGGAAGCTCTGTCACTAATGGGGCCTGGCGCGACAATTATTGCAATGCCTTACGGTGGTTCTACGCTGCCGGTACTGGATTAAAGAACTGTTTTTCTTCTTTATCTTATTTTTCTATACAATAATCTACCATTCACGCTCTCACAATAATTGTGCTATACTTAAACGCAATAAATTAAGCAACATAAGATTTTTGTTTGTGTTTACAATCCACAACCCCCGTGTTATAATGTTACGGCGTGAGTACGGAGCGGTCCTCTGTCTGCGAAAGTTGAATTTTATAAATTCAGATAAGAACGCTCTAAGAATTAGGAGGAAAATACAATGGATATCATTCGTGCACTTGAGCAGGAAGGTATGAAAAAGAATCTCCCAAACCTTAGAATCGGCGACTATGTAAAGGTCAATGTCAGGGTAAAGGAAGGCACTCGTTCAAGAATTCAGGTCTTTGAAGGAACCATTATAGCTATGCGTGGCTCCGGCATCAGAAAGGCCATGACAGTCAGAAGGCTTTCTTACGGAACAGGAGTTGAAAGAGTTTTCCCGCTCCATTCCCCCAATGTTGACTCGGTGGATATCGTCAGAAGAGGTAAGGTAAGAAGAGCAAAACTCTACTATCTGCGTTCAAGAGTCGGTAAGGCAGCAAAAGTTAAAGAAGATATCGGAGCTTCAAAGGATTGAGCTGTTAAACAAGAGAGGACGAAGGGTCCTCTTTTTGTTTTGTCTTTTTTAGGGTAGAATATTGATGAATAAAATAAAGCAGCATAGCTGTCCGCTGTGCTGATAGGAGTTGTAAACGTGGTTATACAATGGTTTCCGGGCCATATGGCCAAAACCAGAAGATTAATATCCGAGCACTTGAAATTGGTAGACGTGGTAATAGAGCTTTTGGATGCCCGTATTCCAATATCCAGCAGAAATCCGGAGATTGACGCCCTTGTGGGAACAAAGCCGCGGGTCATTGCACTCAATAAAAGCGATTTATCGGATCCCGCCGCCAATAAAGCCTGGGAGGCTTATTTTGCAGCAAAAAATATCAGCGTGATCTATACCAACGCATTGACTGGAACCGGATTGAATGAGCTTAAAGGGAAGCTGAAGCAGCTGACCCGGAAAAAGCTGGAGTCGGCGCAGGCAAGAGGCCGCCTCCAAAGACC
>DOHN01000028.1:357-738 GCA_003535195.1 Ruminiclostridium sp. | reverse complement strand
CGGCGCAGGCAAGAGGTCGCTTACAAAGACCTATTAAAACCATGGTTGTGGGTATTCCCAATGTGGGCAAGTCGGCCTTTATCAATAAAATCGCCGGAAAAGCCAGCGCCCAGACGGGGAACAGGCCCGGTGTCACAAGAACACAGCAGTGGGTGCGCATCAACCCTGAAATTCAGCTTTTAGATACACCCGGAATTTTATGGCCTAAATTTGAGGATCAGGAGACAGGTCTTAATCTGGCCTTTACCGGCGCCATTAAAGATGAGATCATGGACACCACGGAGCTTGCGGCAAAGCTTCTGGAAAAGCTTGCGGTTCTTTATCCTGAAAGGGTTCAGGAGCGGTTTAAAATATCCGGGCTGGAAGAGAAAACAGGAATAT
>DOHN01000028.1:0-274 GCA_003535195.1 Ruminiclostridium sp. | reverse complement strand
GCGGCAAAGCTTCTGGAAAAGCTCGCGGTTCTTTATCCGGAAAGGGTTCAGGCGCGGTTTAAAATTCTTGAACTGGAAGAAAAAACAGGAATACAGCTTCTTGAAGAAGCCGGAAGAAAACGCGGATGCTTGGTCTCAGGCGGTGTTGTCGACCTGTACCGGGCAGCGGTCATTGTTCTTGATGAATTCAGAGGCGGGAAAATTGGTAAAATTACACTGGAACTGCCTTCAAAGGAGGAAGCCCATGAAGAAGCCGACGCTTAAGGAGCTGGGG
>DOHN01000008.1:34927-35047 GCA_003535195.1 Ruminiclostridium sp. | reverse complement strand
GAAAATAAGATGCCAAGAATATACCGGATCAGATATGTTCCTGCGGAGGTTGTAGACTTATCTTCAGATACACTGCTATTTTGGGATCAGCGCTATCTTATTACCGAATGGAAGCCCATT
>DOHN01000008.1:34353-34638 GCA_003535195.1 Ruminiclostridium sp. | reverse complement strand
GCGATACCGACACATACAGACTTTATGATCTTTTAGTGGATGTCAAAATAAAGCCCAATGGCAAAGTGGAAGTGCTTGACCTGGATGAATTGGCTTTGGCATTTGAACAGGGCCTTATCACACAGAAGCAGCTGACCGCTTCATTAATGCAGACCAAGAACCTTCTTGATTTTATTTACAGTTCTGATTTGCCCTCGTTTATGCTGGACATCATACGTAACTGCGCCAACAGGGAGATATGACGGATTTTCTTGGGGGCGTGCTTTAATTCACTCTACAGGCACC
>DOHN01000008.1:22557-34217 GCA_003535195.1 Ruminiclostridium sp. | reverse complement strand
ATGTTATAATAACCTCACCCATTATCGAAATCAGAGATTTCGAATGGGTACCCGAGAGCATTGAAACATGTCCATGCGGACATGTTATAATAATTTATAAAACCGTGAATATACAGTTCAGGAAATTTCTGAAGGGAGAAAGTTTATATGAAAAAAATCGGCCTTGCGCTTTTAGGCCTGGGTACCATAGGCAGCGGTGTTATTAAGGTTTTGAACGAAAACGGAGAGATGATAAAGAATCGGGAAGATCTTGATATACAGGTTAAGAAAATTCTGGTCCGGGATGTTCATAAAAAACGGAATGTGACTGTTGATAAGAACCTGCTTACTGACGATCCGGAAGAAATTTTTAAGGATGATTCCATTGATGTAATCGCTGAGTTTATGGGGGGCGAAATGCCGGCCCTGCCATATATCCGGCAGGCATTGAGCCGGGGAAAGACGGTCGTGACCGCCAATAAGGAGGTCATCGCGAAACATTGGGACGAACTGGAGCTGGAAGCCAGAAAATCGGGAGCCGGGCTCTATTTTGAGGCCAGCGTCGCCGGGGGCATTCCCCTTATTAAGACTGTCAGAAGGTCTCTTCAGGCAAATCATATTACAAAGCTCATGGGGATCATCAATGGCACCACAAATTTTATTCTGACCAAAATGAGTGAAGAGGGCAGAAACTTTTCAGACGTGCTTGCCGAAGCCCAGCGTCTGGGCTATGCTGAGCCGGACCCCACTGCCGATGTGGAGGGCTATGACGCGAGGTACAAATTGTCCATTCTTTCCACCATCTGCTTCAGAAACCGGGTGACGGTTGATGATATCTATTGCGAGGGCATTACCAATATTTCACCTGACGATATTGAATATGCCAAGGAGCTGGGCTTTGGCATAAAGCTGCTGGCCATTGCCAAAAAACAGAATGGAAAGATTGAAGCCAGAGTGCACCCCACCTTTATCCCGGTTTCTCATCCCTTGTATGCTGTACGGGATTCCTATAACGGTATCCATATCTCAGGGGATATGGTTGGAAACCTGATGTTCTATGGGCGGGGAGCCGGAGATCTTCCTACTGCCAGTGCCCTGGTTTCCGACATTATTACGGCCTGCCAGAACGGCGGCGCCCATCACCGGGTAAAGCTTGATGATGAGCAGATCACCTTTGAAGACAACTGGGAGGACGAATATTACCTGAGACTTGTTGTGCGGGACAAGCCCGGCGTGCTGGCTGAAATAGCCGGAATCTTCGGCCGTCATAATGTGAGCCTCAACTCAGTTATTCAAAAGCTCAAAACCAAGGATAATGCGACCATTATCTTCATTACCCATGAAGCCCGTGAAGCATGGGTCAATGCCGCTTTAGAGGAAATGAGGACCTGCCCTTCCGTTCTGTCTGTGGAGAGCCGCATTCGGCTTGAACGTTAGGAGAATTTAAATGAATAGGCAAGATTTTATGGATGCGGTATCATTCAATAGTCAGGGGCTGGTTCCGGTGATTACCCAGGATGCGGAAAACGGGGAGGTACTCATGCTGGCCTGGATGAATAAAGAGGCTATCAAGCTTACCATGGAAACAGGCCAAATGACCTACTACAGCCGAAGCCGAAAGAAGCTTTGGATCAAGGGAGAGACCTCGGGTCATTTTCAGAAATTGACTTCTCTGGCTGTTGACTGTGACGGGGATACGCTCCTTGCCAAGGTCATCCAGAACGGCGCCGCCTGCCACACAGGCAGCCGCACCTGCTTTTACAGAAGCCTGGAAGAATAGTCCTGAGAATATGGGAAGGAGGAATTAAAGAATGAACGAAGATTTTAGTATTTTTAAGGATGTCTATGATGTTATAAAGGAAAGAAAGGCCAATCCCAAGGAGGGCTCCTATACCAATTACCTCTTTGATAAGGGGATTGACAAGATCTGCAAAAAAGTGGGCGAAGAGTCGGCGGAGGTCATTATTGCCGCTAAGAACAACGCGCCCAATGAGCTTCGCTATGAGATATCGGACCTTCTTTATCATCTGATGGTTCTGATGGTCAACCAGGGCCTCTCCTGGGATGATATCTGTGAGGAGCTTAAAAAGAGAGAGGGAAAGCCTACAACCAATAAAATGAGATAAAAAAGTACAAAAAAAGAAGCTGCAATAGGTATCAAGCCAGTTTTTTATAGGTTGAATTTAAAGGTAAAGATTGCTACAATTATGAACTGTAAATATTTACTTGACAAAGGTGAAATATGAAGTCCGAGCAAATTATAGGATGCAAATACAGAGTCGTTAAAAGATTGGGGCGCGGCGGTACCTCGGTGGTATATCTGGCCGAAAATATCGCCCTCAAGAATCTTTGGGCATTAAAGTCCTTGTCCAAAAACAGTGAATGGTTTACTCAGGAGATGCGTGAAATAACAATTCTTAAGGAGCTTAGCCATCCCATGCTTCCCCGGGTGGTGGACCTTTTAGAGGATTCAGATTTTTATTATATTGTCATGGACTATATTCCGGGCATGAACCTTTTAGAGTATACTCAGATGAATGGAAAAATCCCCGAGCAAAGGCTGCTGGCCTGGACTCTCGATCTTTTGGGGGTGCTGGAATATCTTCATGGAAGAAATCCGTCCGTTATATACAGGGATATGAAGCCCTCCAACCTTATTTTAGATGATCAGGGGAGATTAAGGCTGGTGGACTTCGGGACAGCGTCCCTCCATCGGGAAGAGGCCACCGAGGACACTGCATATATCGGCACCCAGGGCTATGCCGCGCCGGAGCAATACGGTTCGGGCCGCAGCGATGGGCGCACAGATCTTTATAACCTGGGTATGACATTGTTTCATCTGGCCACGGGCATGCATCCCCAGGCCATAGAAAGTATGCCGGCGGAAAAGGCTCTGAGGCAGGCCGGCCTGTCGGCAAAATATACCCGCTTCATTTTAGAGCTTATCGAGGCCGACCCGGAAAAAAGGCCCCAGAGTTCTGGAAAGGCTTTGAAAAACTTCGAAAATGTGGCCCGAGGCCCCAGACTTTTTTTCAGAAACAGGCCGGAAACGGCCCAATGGAATTCTGGCAAGATCATTGGAGTCTCCTCTATTTTGCCTAACAGCGGCCTTACTTCCCTGTGCATTTTACTGGGAAGCTGCTTAAAGAAGCGCGGATTTCATACCGCTCTGGCCGAACTTAATGAAAGCGGGGATTTTTTAAGGCTATGCGAATTATTTGAACAAAAAGATATTTTGAAGGCCAGAGATGATACTTGCTTTGAGGCAATGGGCATGACATTTTTTCCGGGAGTAAAAGAGCTTTATCAGGTTCCGAGAAGAAAATATGATATGTTAATACTCGATACGGGGCCTATGGACAGCAAATTTAACCATAGTGCTTTAAACGCGGCAGATAGTCAGCTCATTTTATGCCCTTCGGCAGAATGGAAGTTTTTCCGGATCTTTGAAGCTTTTGAAAGAATCAGGCCCGGGGATGATTGGATTTATGCCGTATGCTCCGATTCCAAACAGGAGGAAACCATATTAAAGAAGCAGTATAAGCTTCATCCTGCCATCACCTTTCCGGCTTTTTCCAATCCTTTTTCCATGTCCCAGCAAGACGAAAAGCAAATGGGACGCGCGCTGGAAAAAATCCTCCGCCTGGCCGGCAGAAAGTAAAATTTTATTCCGCGCCGAATCTTTTCCGATAGCCGCATTTTCTGCATAGTTCCTCCACGGCAAGTCTTTTGGAAAAGCCATCCAGAATGGCCATAGCACGGTTGCTTTTTATAATTTCAGAAAAAGAGCGGTCTTTGATGTTGCCCAGGCTAATCAGTCCATTCCCGTCTAAGCAGCAGGGAACCACTGTTCCGTCTGCCAGTATAGCCGCATGACTTCTTAGCCCGTAGCAAAACCCGGTGCCATCATCTTCCGCTTCATTGATATCGGGCCATTTAAATTCATGATCCTGATTTAAAAACAGCCTGTCAGTAATTTTAATGCCCCTGTCCCTATAAGCCTTTTCCTGTATTTTGGAGTCCAGTTGAAACGCTTTTTCAAGGATGTCCAAAATCTCGTGGTTTTTTGGGGTTCCCGGTTCGACCTGAGCCGGGTCCAAATTCCACAGCCTTAATGCAATCATCATATCGGACTTATTTAGGGCTTCCTTTACAAACGCAAGAATGTGATGGATATATTCTTTTCTATAATGGGCTTCTTCATTTCCGCCGAAGCTGTGAAGGGAAAAATTGATTTGCCTTAAGGCCGGCTTCGTCATGATTTTATCTTTAACCTTGTCGATTAAGGTCCCGTTTGTTGTGATATTGACTTGAAAGCCCATTTCATGACTTACATCTAAAAACTCGTCCAGACCCGGATGGAGAAGAGGTTCCCCTTTCACATGGAAATAGATATAGTCCGTGTAGGGTTTTATTTGCCCCAGCGCATTCCTGAAGGTTTCAAGGCTCATGAATACAGGCTCCCGAGTTGTCTTTGGACAAAAGCTGCAAGCCAGATTGCATACATTGGTAATTTCAATATAGACCCTTTTAAACCGCTTCATTTGACCGCCGTTTTTTATAAACCGTATTGCGTGGAGGATACGCACTTGACTTTTAATTAAGGTGTCCGGAATACGCCAAGTGCACTCCCAGCCTCATCATTGTATAGGATGGCCGTATAAAAAGAAAGGCTTATTTCATAATAGGCGGCAGGAAAAGGCTTTTGTGATTTTGTCAAAAGCGGCAGAGTAATGTTTCAGCATGACCTACTGGTGCCTTGAGTGATATTAAAGTGTGTCAGCGGAGCAGGATTACGGAGCGGCGCGAATCGAAGATCGTAACCATAAATGTGGTTATATTGCCGCAAAATTGGTAAAATGAAGTATAGTGTTTATTAGGAGCAAATGGAAAGGAGCATAACCGTATGCTTTATGATGCATTAATCATCGGCAGAGGCCCCGCAGGAATATCATGCGCCATATATACTGTCAGGGCAAATCTTAAAACCGCAGTGATCGGCAAAACCAACAGCGCTCTTTTAAAAGCCGATAAAATAGAAAATTATTATGGATTTGCAGAGCCGGTATCAGGAAAAAAACTCTTAGAGACCGGCGAAAAGCAAGCCGCCCGGTTAGGCGCTCAAATTATTGAGGATGAAGTGGTGGGCATTGAAAAAGAAAAAAATTTTAAAATCACCTGCACCAACGGAGTATACGAAGCCCGGACCGTCCTTATCGCAACCGGTGCGCCGGTGATAAAGGCACCGGTAAAAAATCTGGAGCAGTTTGAGGGAAGAGGGATCAGCTATTGCACCACCTGCGATGGGTTCTTCTACCGGAATAAGAAAGTAGGGGTACTAGGATATACCGACTATGCGGTTCATGAAGCCTCGGAACTGCTTCCTTTCACACAGGACATTACTCTTTTCACCAACGCCATGCCCCTAAATGTGTCGGACAATTTAAAGGAGACTCTTTCCCGGTTTAGAATCAACACCTTAAAAATTAAGGAGCTGTATGGGGCTGAAACGCTGGAAGGCCTGACCCTAGAGGCTGGGAGACAGGAAACGCTGAACGGACTGTTTATCGCCTATGGAAGCGCTTCGTCCATTAGCTTTGCATTGAAGATGGGCATTATTACCGACGGAAAATCCATCCAGGCCAATGACCGGATGGAAACAAACATACCCGGCCTTTTTGCTGCAGGAGACTGTACCGGCATCTTCAAGCAGGTATCTGTGGGCGTAGGTCAGGGAGCCATAGCCTCCCGCCAGATGATTGAAATAGTGAGGAAGATGAAAAAAGACGGGTAAAACCGTCTTTTTCAATAAAGGAGGAATCTATATAAAATTTAAATTATTTTCCGCTCCAAACGGAGCGTAAAAAGGGGTAAAAGGGGACAAAATTACTAAAATTATTGCTGCATCTATTTCTGTAACTACATTGGTGTTATCGTTTCTCTATTTCTTACTACGTTATTATTATAGCCAAGTTACGGCATATTTTATAAGTATCAAAGGTACTAAATTTTTAAGCGTTCTATTTTTTGTTTCGTGTAATATGTTATGGAAAAAATGCACGAAATCAGCGCATGCCTCGAGGCTTTTTTTGACAGGCTCCGTTTTGGGAAGGAAGAATTGAAAACAAGAATAAAAGGCCTTATCCAATCATAGACATAAAAATGGATTATGACAAGAGGTGTGCGTTATGAAAAGGATGAAAGTTATAGCCGTTATGATGATTCTGGCGCTTCTGATGTGTTCCTGCGGCGCAAATAAAGATGCTGAGGCTGCAGGTGAAGAAGACCTTACTCCGACCAGCAGCCTGACTATTGATGAAGAAGAAGCGGCGGTGCTCAATGAGAAGGTACCAGTAATCCTGTATTTCAGCGACGAGGAACAAACTAAGCTGGTCAAGGAGATACGCTATGTAGACATTAAGGAGGCCAAAAAGGGCGCAGAGGCCCTGGCGTCGGTGACGGTCAAGGAACTTATTGCAGGACCAAAGGCAAATGGACTAAAGCCGGTTATTGCAGAGGGTACATCCCTAAGAGCTCCGGTTGTTATTGAAAACAGAGTAGCCACCGTAGATTTTACAAAGGAATTCATAGATAACCATCCCGGGGGAAAAGGGCTTGCGGAGCTTACCGTTTATTCAGTAGCCAATTCCCTGACCGAGCTGAAAGAGATTGAACGTGTAAAGATACTTATTGGCGGCAAATCCACCAAAAATTTTAAAGACAAAGTAACGCTGGACAGTGACTTCCCAAGAAATGATGCGGTTGTTAATAAAGAAGTGGGCTTGGCCCTCCCGGAGGATGCGGCCCTTGCTCCGGTCATTGGCGATGAAGAGACCGACGCCGCCCAAATATCGGATGAAGATGCAGAAGATCCGCTTGAATAATCAAGGGTGATTATGTATAATCAACTGGATGAACCTGTGTCATGATGAATACTTGATACCTTTTTAGAAGGGGAGCGGATTTGCTCCCCTTGAAGGCATTACAGGAGGCTATATGGAAGAGAGAATAAAAGTTACGGTACTTTTTGGCGGACAGTCATCCGAACATGAGGTATCAAGAGTTTCCGCGCAATGTGTGCTCGAAAATATCGATAAAGAACGTTTTGATATACAGACCATTGGCATTACCAAAAATGGTGAATGGCTGAAATATGACGGGGATATAAAATTGATCGGTACCGGAGATTGGGAACAAACTGCAAGAAAAAAGCTTTCAGAGGCCGGGCCCTCTGTCCCGGGTTCCGGGGAAAGCCCCATTCCCACCTGTATGGATCTGGTGAGTTTTAAAGACAACAAGGGCCGGAGTGAAAAAGTAGATGTGGTTTTTCCGGTGCTCCATGGGCCTAACGGGGAAGACGGATCGGTTCAGGGACTCCTTCAACTGGCTGATGTTCCCTATGTAGGCTGTAATATTTTGGCCTCTGCGGCCGGCATGGATAAGGAGTTTTCCAAGCTGGTTTTTGATAATGCAGGTATCCCCCAAGCAGATTATATCAAAGTAATGCGCGGAGAAATTGGAGGCGCCATCCCTTTTTTGATTGAAAAGGTGACCGAAAAGCTGGGCTGGCCATGCTTTGTCAAACCTGCGAATGCCGGCTCGTCGGTAGGAATAAGCAAGGTCAAAAAGCCCGAGGATCTGGAGGAGGCCCTCAATTTTGCAGCTCAGTATGATGCAAAAATACTAATTGAAGAATTTATAGAAGGCAGAGAATTGGAATGTGCGGTTCTGGGCAATGACAACCCTATTGCATCAACAGTGGGGGAAATTGTACCATGTAATGATTTTTACGATTATAGCGCCAAATATATCGATGGAAAATCGGATACAATAATCCCTGCAGATATTGAACCCCAAATAATGGAACAGATTCGGGACTACGCGGTCAGAGCGTTTAAAGCACTCGGATGCTCCGGACTGTCCAGGGTGGACTTCTTTGTGGAAAGAAAAACCGGACGGGTGATTTTAAATGAAATCAATACCATGCCCGGGTTTACGAGCATCAGCATGTATTCCAAGCTATGGGAGGCCAGCGGCATACCATATTCCGAGCTTATTACCAGGCTCATTGACCTGGCTTTCGAAAAGCATGAACAAGCAATGAGATCTTACGAAAGGAAATAATTGTGGAGAAACAGGTTTTAATAACAGTTGACAGCATCCTGGACAATGGCACCGGCAATAGCGATAAGATGAGTTTTATCACCGAGGGAAAGCTTGTTTCAGAAAACGGCCGATACACTGTAAGCTATGAGGAAAGTGAGATTACAGGTCTTAACGGAACCACTACGACACTGAAGGTGGACGACAATTCTGTAACACTGATTCGTCAGGGCAATGTGGAAGCCCTCATGCTCTTTGAGGTAGGGAAAACCCATCTTACAGATTATGATACCCAGCTTGGAAGTGTGATGCTGGGTATTACTGCTAAAAAGGTGGATATTGATCTAGGCGAAGCGGGCGGCAATATCAATGTTGACTATATACTGGAGTACAACCGTGTTTACGGGGGGCGGAACAAGCTCAATGTAATGGTAAGCGAGAAGAAAAATTGACCGTACTAAAACAAGAAGGATGGAAAGAACTCATGAGCAACATTTTTGAAAAAATACGTGAGCAGGTTGTTTCAGTTACCAATAAAGCATTTCTGTCTTGCGAGAAAAAAGGAAGCATACCCGGCATCACACTTCCTGAGATGTCGATAGAAACACCCCGTGAAAGAGGATTTGGTGATTTTTCCACCAATATCGCCATGCAGGTTGCCAAACAGGCAAAGCTGCCTCCCAGAAAACTGGCGGAGTTATTGGTTTCGGAGATGGACTTTTCCGGAACATATATTGAGCGGGTGGGAATTGCCGGCCCGGGCTTTATTAATTTCTATCTTAATAAAGATTGGCTTTATGACGCATTGAAGATTATTCAGAAAATGCGGGAGAGATACGGCGAGGTAGATCTGGGCAAGGGCAAAAAGGTCAATGTGGAATTTGTCAGTGCCAACCCCACAGGCCCTCTTCATATGGGCAATGCCCGGGGCGGGGCTCTGGGAGACTGTATTGCCGGTGTACTTAATAAAGCGGGTTATGACGTTACCCGAGAATTTTATATCAATGATGCAGGAAATCAGATTGAGCGCTTCGGCCTTTCCCTGGAAGCCCGATATCTGCAGCACTTTTTGGGCGAAGATCATGTGGAATTCCCTCAGGACGGATATCATGGGGAGGATATCATCGACCATGCCAAGAACTATATTGAAAAATATGGCGACGCGCTCCTTTCCAAAACAACCGAGCAGAGGCAAAAAGCTCTTGTCGATTATGCCCTGCCCATCAACATTGAAAACATTAAAAAGACCCTTTCCTCTTATGGCATCGAATACGATGTCTGGTTTTCGGAAAAATCCCTCCATGAGAGCGGAGCTGTTCATAAAACCATAGAATTTTTAAAAGAAAACGGGTATACGCTGGAAAAAGAAGACGCCATATGGTTAAACGGTGAAAAACTGGGTCTTGAAAAGGATGAGGTCTTAGTCCGGAACAATGGCATCCCTACCTATATGGCTGCTGATATTGCATACCACCGCAACAAATTCATTACCCGGGGCTTTGACTGGGTCATCGACCTCTGGGGAGCGGATCATCATGGTCATGTAGCCCGTATGAAAGCGGCCATGACCCCGTTCGGAGTGGATAAAGAAAAATTTGAAGTGGTTTTGTTCCAGCTGGTGCGCCTTTTCAGAAACGGCGAGGTTGCCCGTATGTCCAAGCGAACCGGCAAGGCTATTTCACTGGGCGACCTTTTAGAAGAAGTGGGCCGGGATGCGGCAAGGTTTTTCTTTAATCTCAAGACCTCGGGAAGTCATCTGGATTTTGATCTGGATCTGGCGGTCAAGCAATCCAACGACAATCCGGTATTTTATGTCCAATATGCCCATGCAAGAATCTGCAGCATTTTAAGAAAGCTTGCCGAGGAGGGAATTGCGCCAAGGCCCGTGGAGGAAGTCAACCTTACGCTGCTTAAAGAAAAGGAAGAGGAAGAGCTGATCAGAAAGCTGTCCGAATATCCCGAAGAGATCATTCTTTCGGCAAAATCTCTTGAGCCAAGCCGTTTGACCCGCTATGTCATGGACGTTGCCGCAAACTTCCACAGCTTCTATAATGCCTGCAGAGTAAAGGGCGAGGAAGAAGAGCTGATGTATGCGCGCCTGGTCCTTGTTGACTGCACCAGAATTGTCATTAAAAATATTTTGGAGCTGATTCGTATTGAGGCTCCCGAAAAAATGTGATACAGAAAGAAAAAGGCGAGAAACTTCTGAGAGGAGAATATTGAATGAGTCTATTTACCGAATGGAAGAAAAAAATTGAGAATCAAAACAATGATACCGGAAACCAAAAGTTTTTTGAAACCTATTTAGCCGAGGAAAAAGAAGCTTACAAAGCTATTCTGGCTTCCAAAAAGATCGCTGTGGAAGGAAAGCTTTCGGATTTGGCACAGACATACGGCATGGATAATATAACCTTTATGGGCTTTCTGGATGGAATCAATAACAGCCTGGAAAGCGAGCTGGACTTAGATGCGCTGACAGAAGACAGTGAAATCAATAAGGCCATTGTTTTGGACAAGCTTTACTATAATATGCTTAATGCAAAGGCCAGCTGGCTTTATGAGCTAAAGGAATGGGATGACCTTTTAACAACGGAAGAACGCAGCGAAATCAGAAAGAAATTCAATGAGGATCATCGTGCTGTCAGCCATAAAGTGGGCAGAAATGATCCATGTCCCTGCGGCAGCGGAAAAAAATATAAAAAGTGCTGCGGCGCATAGGAGGACCGGCTGTTTTTGTAAAACTCCAGCCCTGTTTAGGGAAAGAGGACCTGACCGAAGAAAAAACAGCAGTTAATTCCAGAATGCACCAAACATTTTATCTGATTGCTCGAGAATATAAAAACAGACAGCCTCGGCCAGGTGTTCGATCTCAGCGGTATTAACGATCCCGGCCGTATCCTCGGGGGTGTGGACGATCCCTTCGACATCCCTTTCCCCGATCGTGACCGCAGGCAGGCAGTACCATTCAAAGGGAAGATGGTCGCTTCCATAGGTATCTATTGCAGGAACAGTGGCAAAATCGTATAACTCCAATTGTTTGTAAAGGGAATCGATGAGCGGTGCAAACTGAGCGCTGTTTCCTGAAACCATATAGGAATCGGTCTTTTTGATGCCGATACAGTCAAGATTTATAACAATGATTTTTTCATAGGATTTTTGGATCTGGTCGGCCATATAGCTGCTTCCTATCAGGCCGGCTTCTTCTCCGTCAAAAGCGGCAAAGAGAATATCCCTTGCAGGCGTATTGGAGGTACTCCATTCCGACATTTTTTCCGCAATTCTCAAAAGACCGTAGACTCCTGAAGCATTATCCAAGGCGCTGGGTCCGCCTTCTTTTCCATCATAGTGGGCGGATATGATAAGGCATTCCTTTTCTTTTTTGCCCTCTAAAAGGCCGACGATATTGTAACCGTCTCCCTTTTTGGCTGTTTCGGCCGATGTTTCACGAAAGGGATCCCGGAAAACAGGGCTGAGATAGTCTTCATCAAAGGGCTTTAAATGAAGGTCTGCAAAAAGATCCTGGATAATAGACCGGGCCTTTTTTGAGCCTGTGCTTCCCATCACCCTGCCCTTTAATT
>DOHN01000008.1:14473-22403 GCA_003535195.1 Ruminiclostridium sp. | reverse complement strand
CGGTGCTGAAAGGGCCGAAAACACTTCCTTCGTGATAAGGCTGCTGTCGGCCGGAGCGGTTTCGATGGCATCCGGAGTCGGAGCAGGAGCGGAGGACGGCAAATCGGGCGTCATGGCAGAAGATGGAGCTGGTGATAAAACCGGAGTTTCTTTGCCCGGACCGGTAACAGGGGATTTTTCTTTTTGGCTGCAAGCTGCCAGAAGCGAAAATGAAATCAGAAAGGTCAACAAAGTCAATAAAGCTTTTTTCAAATACTGTCAGTCCTTCCCTATAAAACTGCCGGCACTACAAAAATTCTAACATTTTGCCCGGAAAACTGCCATGGGCTTTTTTCCAAGCAACAACCCATTTTTAAATACGAAGCTGTCTTTTTGGCAGGGCATGAATGTCTTACCTTTCAGTTTGGTTACAAGCCGGTTGAAATATAACATTTGATTGTGATTTTTTTGCAGATGCTTGTTGTTTTATAACATTAACGATATAATAATATAAAGCTAAGGAGGTGCTCCGAATTGCTCAATGAACGGCGAAAATTGATTAGTGAATATATTGAGGCACATGGAGAAGCGAACAATGAGGACTTAATGAAGCTGTGTTCAGGGTGTTCTGCCATGACCCTTTGGCGTGATTTAAAAAAGCTGGAGGAGGAGGGGCTGATCCGAAGAAAACGGGGCGGCGCCATTTCCATAAGGCTTGTCAATGTTCAAGGGGAGGATGTGTATGCACAGCGTGAATTAGTAAACCCGAGATCCAAGAAGATCATTGCGAAAATGGCATCGGAGTATGTCAAGTTCGAGAGTTCGATATTTTTAGATGCGGGCAGTACCATTATGTCCATTGCAAAGCAGATGCCCGATCAGCACTATAATATTGTCACAAGCGGCACCAATATCGCGACGGAGCTCTCCCGCCGAAGCAAATGCAATGTTACCCTGATTGGCGGTCAGGTCAATGGAAACACTCTTTCCTGTTCCGGGCCCCAGGCAGAAGCTTTTCTCGACAGCCTGAATATTGATACCGCTATCATGGCTACATCCGGGTTTTCTCTTGACAATGGCTTTACCAGCGGCTCATTTAACGAGCACCAGCTCAAGCGCAAAGTGATTGAAAAGGCGAGACAGGTCATTATGCTGATGGACCTTTCCAAAATAGACCACAGCATGCCATATACTTTTGCCACCTTGCAGGATATCCACGTATTGATTTGCGATGCGCCCCTGCCCGATGAAGTTCGGAAGGAAGCGGAACGTTTTGGTGTGGAAGTTTTAACAGGGCCTGCATAAGAAATTTATAATAAAGAAGCATAAAAATTCCTCAATGTTTTTGGACATTGAGGAATTTTTCATTTTATAAACCCGAACCGGCCTAACGTGCTGCGCAGGGCAGTGCGGCACGAATCAGCAGGCCGCCCTCCGGACGGTTCTCGGCTTCCACCGTACCGCCATGGGCAGTGATAACACTCTTGCAGATAGAAAGCCCCAAACCGGATACCTTCCTTCCACGATCGGAGGTATAAAAAGGCTCAAAAATCTGCTGCAGAAGACCGGGCTCTACGCCGCGCCCATTATCACCAAATTCCAGTATCACCTGATCTTCCTCCTGACGGCAGACGACGTCCAGCAGCAGCCCCTGGGTATTATTGTGCTGGATGCTGTTTCCAATGAGGTTGCCAAAATAGCGCCGCATATGGGCAGGATTGCAGTAAAACTCCGCCTTGGGGCAGGTGCAGCTTACCGTCAGGCATACATTGGCATCCTGCAGCTCTGCCTCGTATTCGGCCCGCAGACTGTCGCAGAGTGCTGCCGTCGTTACCAACTGCAAGGGATCCCCATCCCGCAGCCCCGCTTCGAGATAGTCGTCAAACTCATCCACAATGGACTTGATGTTCAAAGCCTTGTCATAGATACTATGAAGATATTGGCGCTGTTTTTCAACCGGCAGCTCCGCCGAGAGCAACCGTTCCGAATAACCCATGACGGAGGTCAGAGGGGTTTTGATGTCATGAGAGATGGAAGCGATGAGCCGCTGCTCCATTTTCTCCTTGCCGGTCAGTACGCCGATCAGCTCAGCAAACGTGTTCTGAAGCTTGCCGATATCATCCAGCCGCTGGCTGCGCTCCGGCAAAATTCCCCTTTCGTAGTATGCCCGCATGGTCTTCCGCAGCCGTACAATAGGAGCGACAAGAAGCAGGTAGATAAGTACCGCCGCCAGCAAAAAGAGTGTGATATTAAAGATAAAAAGCCCTATGAGAAAATGCTGGCCGATGGAATCCACCAGCGCCTGACGGGACGGACTTGCGCTCCATACCGAAATCTGCCGGGAGCTGCCCCCGTTTAAAAAAACTTTTACATCACCCGAGACAGCTAAATGCGCTTCCTCCCAATCAGCGGGAAGGTATTCCAACAGCAGGGTTCCCGTTTCGTCCCGGACGGTGCAGTATAGCTGCCGTTCCTCCAAGTAGCTCCGCAGCGCATCTAAATTTCCCTGGCTGCCCTGCAGGAAAGAGCCCACCTGGCGGGCGTTCTGCTCGGCATCGACCAGAGCCGTGTCATAGACCTTCCCTACATAGCTGCGCAAATAGCCCAAAAACCAGGAGCAAGTGAGCAGCCAGCCCAGTATGGCCACCGCCAACAGCGCGAAAATCATCTTTCGGGACAGCCCGGCGCTAAACCAGCCCACCCAGGAATAGCGCCGGCGCTTTTTTTTAGTGCTCATAATGTTTCCCCTCCTCGGCATAGCCGCTCCGGGTCACAAACCGGTAGCCAGAGCCCCAAACCGTTTTTATATAGCTCCAATCCGGGTCAAGCTTGACCCGAAGATTTTTGATGTTAATGGCCACAGTGCCCAAATCCCCAAAATCCGTCTTCCACACATCTCTAAAAATGCGTTCCCGGGAGAGGGTCTGGCCCGCGTTGCGCATCAGGTAAGCCAGCAGCTCAAATTCCTTGGTGGAGAGGGACACAGGATTTCCTGCTTTGCTGACCGTCATCTCTTCCGGATTCAGGCAAATCTCCCCAATCTGGAGGATGGACTGAGGCGGGCGCTGGGGCGCGATGCGTTCCTGCCGGCGTAGGTGCGCCTGGATGCGGGCCACCAGTTCCTCCAGCACAAAGGGCTTAGTCAGATAGTCATCAGCGCCCAATCCCAACCCCCGGATGATATCCCGGGCATCGTCTTTGGCGCTCAAGAACAGGATGGGGCATTCCACCTGGCCGCGGATACGGGCGCAGACCTCCAGCCCGCTTATACCCTTCATCATGATATCAAGTACAATCAGGTCAAAAAACTCCTGCTGTATTATTTCCAGAGCCTCTTCTCCGGACCCGGCGGTACGAACCGTCAGGCCTGCGTCGGAGAGCACATCGGAGACCAGCAGGAGAATGGAGGCGTCATCATCTACAAATAAGATTCTTTTTCCCATGATTCCGCCTCCTTTACGTCCTTAATATACCCCTATTATAGCAAAGGAGGGCGTTCGCAATTATAAAGAATTATTAAGAACCCCGGCAGCCTGCCGAAATTATTAAGAATTATAAGGAAGAGGCCAAATCCGTTGACTTTTCTTCCCGGCCATCTTAGAATACAGACCCAGAAACAGAGTCACCGGCACCCGCTGGACATTGGAAAAATTAATAAGAAGGTGATACTTGTGCTGAAAAAAATTGCACACAAGCTAACGCGAAAGCCAAAAATTGTTATGCTCGTAGCGGTGGTTTTCCTGATCCTCAGCATCTTTGGATCCATCGCCACCCGTATTAACTACGACATATTAACCTATCTGCCACCCGACCTGGACTCCGCCAAGGGTGAAAAATTACTGGAAGAACCCTTCCACAGCGCGGCTACAACCATGCTCATTGTAGAGGGGATGCCCCCCGAGTACACCAATTCGCTGCTGAAACAGATCGAGCAGGTGCCGGGGGTAAGCAGCGCCGTCTGGATCTCTAATCTCACGGGTATTCAGCTCCCTAAAGAGTTCCTGTCCGAGAATATCAGAGATATGTTCTACTCAGAAAACTCCACCATGATGATTGTACAGTATAAGATGGCCGGCGCTTCTCAAGAAACCATGTCAGCCATTGAACAGGTACGCAGACTCTGCAACGAAAAATGTTTTCTTGCCGGATTTTCCGTACTCATTAAGGATACCAAAGAACTGGTAGACCAGGAGCTGCCATTCTATGTGAGCCTGGCCGTCGTTCTCTCTTTAGCGGTAATGGCCTTAACCATGGAATCCTGGGTGCTGCCCCTGGCATTTATGCTCAGTATCGGCATGGCGATTCTATATAATTTCGGTACCAATATCTTTTTGGGACAGATCTCCTATATTACTGAAGCCATCGCGGCAGTGCTCCAGTTGGGGGTCACCATGGACTATTCCATCTTCCTCTACCACCGTTATGAGGAAGAGCGGCACAACTACGAAGATCCGCGGGACGCGATGGCCGTGTCCATCGAGGCGGCCTTTACCTCACTGCTTAGCAGCTCTCTGACCACCATTGCCGGCTTTCTTGCCCTGTGCTTTATGAGGCTCCTGCTGGGCAGGGATATCGGGATTGTTATGGCAAAAGGCGTGTTGCTGGGCATTACCACGGTAGTGGTGGTTCTTCCCGCCATTTTGCTGCTGCTGGACGGCCCCATCCGTAAATATACACACCGTACCTTTATTCCCAGCCTGGACCGTGCCAATCGATTTGTGGTGCAGCACAGCAAGGCATTCCTTGTTCTGTCGGTACTGCTTTTTATCCCTGCGGTCTATGCCCAGAACCACACGCAGCTCTACTATAAGCTGGACCGGGCTTTGCCCCGGGATTTGCCCTCCATTGTGGCCACCAATAAGCTGAAAAAGGACTATAATATGGCCTCCACCCATTTCATTGTCATGGAGAACGGGCTGCCCCATGATAAGATGATGAAGCTGATTAAAGAGCTGGAGCAGGTGGATGGCATAGAGTCTGTAGTGGCTTATGACAAATTTGCCAGCAATGCCATCCCGGATTTTTTTTTGCCCCAGGATTTGCTGGAAATCTTCAAAAAGGACGGCATGCAAATCATGATGCTCAACTCCCATTACGAGTCGGCCTCCGATCAGGTGGCAAAACAGGTGGAGTCGCTGAACGCCATCCTCAAGTCCTATGACCCCAATGCCTATATGACCGGGGAAGCCGTTCTCACTAAAGATCTCATTGACACTGCCAGCGTGGACTTCAGGGTGACCAATTATATTTCCATTGCGGCCATTTTACTCATTGTGGCGCTTACCTTCCGGTCTCTGTCGGTCCCCTTTTTGCTGGTAGCCGCCATTGAACTGGCCATTTTCATCAATCAGGGAATTCCTTATTTCACCGATACGGTGATCCCCTTTATCAATCCCACCATCATCGGCTGTGTCCAGCTGGGCGCCACGGTGGATTACGCTATTTTAATGACCACCCGGTTCCGGGAAGAGCTTCAGAGCGGTAAAGAACGCAAAGAGGCCATTCTTACCGCCGCCGGGGCATCGGATGCCTCTATCATCACCAGCGCTTTGGTGCTGTTTTGTTCTACCCTGGGTGTCGGGCTCATTTCCAAAATCGAAATCATCAGCGGCATCTGCATGATGTTAGCCCGCGGATCCATCATTTCGGCTTTGGTCATTTTGTTTTTGCTGCCCGCCCTCCTGATGGTCTGTGAACCCCTATTGGCAAAAACCAGTTTGAACTGGCGCAACCCTAAAATAAAAAAGGCAGGGGCAGCCTCGGAAGCGGCAGCATCCGCCTCCCATTAACGAAAAAAGGAGTGTTTTCTATGCAGAAATTTTATCATATCCAGCGCCCTCTGGCGCTGATATTGGCTCTGGTTCTGACTGGAAGTTTAATGGCTTCCCCTGTTCTGGCGGCAGAGAAAATCTCTCCCGCCTGCGATGAAACCTATTACGCCACCCTGGACTATTACGGCTCTCTGATGGAGAGCAGCGTGGTTAAGAGTTACCGCACCTTTGGAAGCTCCACCATTACCGATTACGGCGTCTATGATGCCGTAAACAATCTCACTGACGGCCGGACCGCGGCGGTGGAAAATGGTAAGGTCACCTTCAATCTGACGGGAAATGTTCCTGACCGTTTTTACTTTGAAGGCAAAACCTCGCGCCCCTATGAGGAACTCCCCTGGAGGTTGTCTCTTTCCTACAAGCTCAACGGCGTGCCCATGGCAGCAGAACAACTGGCGGGTAAATGCGGTGTGGTCGAGATTACCCTGGATGTGCTGCCCAATCCCGAGGCATCGGAATACAGCCGCAATAATCTGGTACTCACCGCCTCATCGATCTTTAATTGTGACGACATTCTATCCCTGGAAGCTCCCGGCGCCCAGGTTCAGATGATCGGCAACCTGCGCTGCGTCCTCTTCATCATTCTGCCCGGAGAAGAACAGCATTTTACAATCCGGGTAGGCACCAATGACTTTTCCTATACCGGCATGGTTTTCCTGGCTGTTCCGGCCACACTGGAACAATTGGACCAGGTAACCGATCTGCGTGAGGCCAAAGAAAAGATCGAGGATTCCTATCACGCCATCAACAAGAGCCTGGATGTGTTTCTCAACTCTTTGGACGGCATGAGCAGCAACCTGAACCAAACGGCCAACGGCCTCGATCAGCTCAACCGCGCCCGGTCGACTATTTCTGCCGGGAAGGGCGAGGTCTATGACAGCCTGGATGCCGCACTGGAAGCTGCCGGCCCTCTTACCGATGCCATGGAGCCCATGGCGGGGCACCTGGCTGCAGCCTCCCAGGCGCTGTCTGATACGACCGTACTGCTCAATGAGATGAGCAGCAATTTGGCTGCCTTAAAGCCGGAATTGGAGAATGCCCGTACACTTTTAAAACAGCTTACCAGGGAGTCTGCCAAAGCCCAAGAGCTGTTAAAGGCACTGGAAGACACACCGAAAGATGCAAAACGTATAGCCTCCGATCTCTCCGGTGATTTTAAAACCATGGGAAAAGAGCTGGAGGAATTACAGTCCAGCTTGGACGTTTTGAAAAAGTCACTCAGCGATCTTCACGGGATTTCCAATGTGCACGATATGACCGTGGATGTCAATGGCATTCCTATGACCCTTGCGCAAATCATGCAATATGTTAATACCGCTGTGCAGCTGCATGATGCCTATGTCGCTAATTATCATTCCGAGCCGGCAGATCCCGCGGCCCTTGCCGCCTTTATGGCAGGTACCGGCAAAGTCAATGAAGAGCAGGCCGTTTTGCTGACTCAACTCTATTACTACTCTTTGACAGAGGAATACAGGCAAAAAATGGAGCAGGCCGAAACTGCCAGCGACGTCATTGGCGGAGCCAACGATAAGATTGACGAGGTCAATCAATTGATCGGCTCTTTAATCGCTCCTTCCTCCTACATCATAAAAGATTTAAAAAAGCTGACTGACACTTTAGGAAACGGCGGGATCAGCGGCGATCTGCGCAGGCTTTCCGAGCTGGCCGAAAAGGTCTGTAAAGAAGTGGACGCGAATAAGGGACTTTTGGGGTCCACGCTGTCCAGTTTGGATGATATGGCGGATCTGGCTGTCCGGGTGAGCAGGAATGGAGATACTGCATTGGATCAGATCCAGTCCATGACCCAAATACTCAATACTTACGAACCCAAGGCCCAACAGGCGCTGGCCGACGCGCAGACTCTGGCGCAATCAGCTGCGGTGAGCCTGAAAAATCTGGTCCATGCAGCTAAAGCTGCCGAGTCCCTGGCAAAAAGCAGCGGCAGTGATGTGGATGGCGGTATATACCAGGCCTTCACCGGCCTGTCCAATGCCCTGCGCCGCTCTTCTGTGGGGTTGGGGCAGACGGACACCATCCGGACAGCCAAAAATGCCATTACTCAGCTCATCGACGATGAGTGGGACAGCCATACCGGTGAAAATAACAATCTTCTTTTAATG
>DOHN01000008.1:365-14189 GCA_003535195.1 Ruminiclostridium sp. | reverse complement strand
AGCACCGTCTGGACCCGGATCGGGAACATGTTTAAGGACTTTTGGCATGCAATCACCGGGCTATTTAAGTAAACTGAAAGGTAAAAAAAGACGCCGTAATTTCAATTGGAATTACGGCGTCTTTTGGTACGCCCGACACGAATCGAACGTGCGACACCAAGTTTAGGAAACTTGTGCTCTATCCTACTGAGCTACGGGCGCATAAGTGCAAAATTCATTATACGATGTGTCTTTGCAGATGTCAAGGATGTCTTAGCAACCGCATGCTGCTCCGCCTAAATAAAAATTTTATATCAGTTCCCGGGAAAAGCAATAGCCTTTAACAGCTTATTTCACAAGAAGTTTTTTGGGAGTTATATTATATTTTTTCTTAAACGCCCGGTAAAAACATGAATAATCGCTGAATCCGCAAAGATGGCATGCATTGGTAAGGCTCGTTCCGGATTCAATCAGAGATTTCGCGGCTTCCAGTCTCTTTTCGATGATATATTGGTAGACTGTTTTGTCAGTATGATTTTTAAAGGTTCTCATAAAATAATATTTGCTTAGGCAGACAAATTTGGCTAACTCTTCAACACTGATATCTTGATCCAGGTTTTCTGTAATATATTGATCGACAATCGCAATCAGCTGATTTGGTTTTAGCTCATCTGTAGGCGTAATAGTGTTCTGATCATTAATAAATTGATTGGCTGTTACGAATAATTCCGTCAAATAGGCATTTACTAATAAATCATATCCAAAAGGTTTTGTTTGCTTCAGGGATAAAATTTTGCCAAGAGTCAGACGAATCGAATTTTGCACATCAAGAGGGAATCGGTATACCCTGTGTTTTCGTGAGTAAAAACAGGCGCTTAAATCCATTACGCCTTGGGATAATTTCACCAGGGCATCTTTTGTGATGTCTAAGGTGATTCTTTCATAAGGAACATTTGGATTTATGAGTATGGGACAGTGTACTTCATGCTCGTCGATAAACAGGATATCCCCTGATTTCAGCATTAAAAGACCGTCCCTTGTATGATAGGCAATTTCACCGCGAACCATTAAATACATTTCATAATATGGATGGGAATGTGTGCACAAGTTTAGGTTCCCGATATCGGAATAATAAAAAATATCGAAACCTTCGGTCAATTCGCGCAAGTATGTCTGAAATATTTTTTTTCTAAGCTTCATATATTGCACGCTCCAAATGTTAAATTTGAAGAATAGTGACGGCAAGATTACCCAATATCTATATTAATATGATAACCGAAGAGAGCACTTTTAACAATATAAATGACACTATTCACATTGTAGAACTTTTTGCAAAAAGGTATACTTAATCCAAGCTTAAAAGTTAACGATCCCTATTCATTAAATTTAATTAAAATGTCTCCAATATCATAAACGACAACTTTTACCATAGTGCCTTCACATTATTTTTTAAAGCATTTGATACCGTTCTGATAAACGTATGATTTATTAGACATCGGTTCTTTATAAGGTATTAAATTTGCAGTAGACCACTGAAAATTTAATATAGCTAAAAAATATTAAGGAGGGTTATCTGTAAATGAAAAATGTGAAGAAAGCAGTTGTATGGTTATTGGTGATGGCTTTTGCTTTAAGTATTGCTGCATGCGGTAATACCGGAGAAAAAGTGTCATCGCAACCAACCGGAACATCCTCAGCTCCCGCACCGTCGGACACACCGTCGAAAACACCTGAAGCCAGCAAAACAGAAAAAGAAAAGATTGTCATTGCACATCTTGCGCCTCTTACAGGGGATGCGTCATTCCAGGGACAAATTCTGGTTAATTGCGCAAAAATGGCTGTTGATGAAATCAATGCAAACGGCGGTATTAATGGTGCTCAAATCGAGTACATACCCGTTGATGAAACATCCACTACCGCAACAGGAATCGAAGCTGTACGCAAGGCCATCGCTTTAAATCCGGCAGCGGTTATCGGCCCCAATCGATCCGGTACAATACTTGCCGCAGAAGAACTGTGGAAAGAAGCGAAAATACCCTTCATTACTGATGGAACAAATGCTCAGACGACTCAAAAAGGCAACCCCTATACTTTCCGTATCCAGATTGCATCCACCTATTGGATCCCCATTCTGGCGCGCACAGCCAAGGAACATTATAATGTGACGAAGCCGGCGGTTATATATGGAACAAACGAGTACTCAAAAGGATTGTGGGATGCGACTGAACCCGCTCTGAAACAATATGGACTTAAACCGGTTACCGTACAGACATACAATGACGGCGACCGCGATTTCACAGCCCAGCTGCTGAAGATTAAGGAATCCGGCGCAGACGCTCTGTTCTGCTATGGCTATGAAGCAGAAATAGGAATGATCTTAAAGCAGCGTGTACAACTGGGAATGAAAGATCTGCTCGTATTCGGCGAGCGCGGCTGCAGCTCTCCGGCTATAGAACAGCTTGCCGGTAAAGACAATATCGAAGGTCTGGTATGCAGCACCACACTATCTCAGGGTGATCCTGAAACCGGACGGCAGGAATTTATTAAGAAATACACTGAAAAATACAACGGAGCAATTTCACCGACCCATACAAATCATTATGATTCCATCTATATTCTCGCTGATATCATTGGCCGTGTCGGCAGTGATCATGAGAAGATTCGTGAAGAACTTGCAAAATTGGACTACACGGGTGCGCTCGGGCGCTATCAGGCTGATAGTGAAGGCAATCTTGTTCACACTATTTATACCCAGGTGTTCAAGGATGGCAAATGGAACCTTTTGCTCCAAGAAGATTACCCGGTTAAATAATTACGCACCAATGGGCCAGGCTGTCAATAGCCGAAGCGGTGTATTCGCCCCGGCGGCTGGCGGCCTGGCCTAGAAAGTGAGGAAGGTGATATCTTGACGGTAGCTATCCTGTTCCAGCTTATTTTAAATGGCCTTGCAATGGGGATTATCTATGCTCTTCCGGCACTGGGCATATCACTCATCTGGAATGCTTCGGGACTTTTTAATTTCGCTCAGGGGGACTTGCTGACTCTTGGCGGCTATATAATGCTTACGGTTTTTGGCAAGCTGAATATACCTTTTATCCCTGCTTTTATGATTACGGTCGCCGCCATGGGCCTGTTAGGCTACGCTCTAAGCCAGATTTACTTCTATCCAATGCTTGAAAACAAAGTGAACCCACAGATCATTCTGATAGGAACGGTTGCTTTTTCGGTCTTTATCCGCAATCTGGTCCTTGTCATATGGGGAACAACGCCGCAGACATATACGAATCCTTTTGGCTCTCAAGTAATGCAGATCGGTGAATTATACCTGATGCCGCACGTCATTTGGATAGTGGCTATCGTGACGGTGCTTCTTTCATTGCTGCAATATTTTCTGAGGAGCACCATGGTGGGAATAGCGATGCGGGCTGTTGCACAAAGGCAGACTGCTTCTTGGCTGATGGGCATTAGAAATGACCGGATGATCGCTCTTACATTCTTACTTAGCACCTCAATAGCCGCAGTTTCAGGCGTATTGATCTCGCCAATCCTGCCGCTGACACCCTCCATGGGTGGAATGATTGCAGTAAAGGCCATGGCCGCAGTATTGATAGGCGGGCTGGGAAGTTTTAGCGGTGCACTTATCGGAGGGGTGGCCGTGGGTATTGCCGAAACAATTTTTGCAGCAATAGTAGATCCCGCATACAGGGATATCTTTATATTCGGCATACTGGTATTATTCCTTCTTTTCAGACCGGGCGGAATCTTTAAAGCTCAAGTTTCCGAGAAGGTTTAGGAGGTGGAGAAATGAAAAAAGTAAAGACATTGCTGCATAAATACATACTTTTAGTAATTGGGTTTATCCTCTTAATCCTTCCGCTTTTTACATCACAGTATGAATTCTATGTTGTGGAACGCGGTGTGCAAAACGCCATTCAAGTACTTGGCTTACTAATTCTGATTGGTTACAGCGGAATGATGTCCCTTGGAAGCGCCGCACTTTTAGCCACCGGATCCTACACCTATGGAATCCTGCTTGTAAAACTGGGGATATCCCCCTGGCTGGGCGCTTTGCTGGCAATCATCATTACAACTCTGATTGGTACTTTGTTGGCATTCCCTTCATTCAGACTGGCGGGTCCTTTCCTGGTCGTGACAACGGTGGGCTTCGGCGAGATAGTACGAATTTTACTGTTGAATCTTGAATCCCTCACCGGAGGAGCGTACGGGTTGGAAGGCTATGAAAACCTTTTTGCAGATTCCAGGCTCGTATATGCTTTTATGGTTGTTACACTCCTGCTGGTTGCCGTTGGAACACAAAGAATCAGTAATTCTAAATTAGGACTGGCGCTAAAATCCATACGCCAGGATGAAGTGGCGGCAGAAATCATGGGAGTTGATGTGAGAAGAGCCAAAATGGTGTCCTTTGCACTGTCCGCCATGCTGGCAGGATTGTCGGGAGTATTCCTGGCCAATCTTACAGGCTACATGAGTCCCGATTCATTTACATCAGCTGAAAGCACTACCTATCTGCTGATGGTTGTTATGGGGGGCATGAACAGCGTAGTAGGCGCGATAATCTCCTCCATTGTTATAACTGCGCTGCCTGAATTTCTCAGATTTCTTTCAAGCAGCCGCCTATTGGTATATTCTCTGGTTCTTTTGATCTATCTCAGAGTACACTGGGTGAAAAGCAGCCGCCCGTCATGTGCAGGTGTTGCAAAAAAACTGAAAATAAATATCGGCAATAACAAGTCCGGAAGGGGTGGTGGCAATGGCTGAGCAAAATCAAGAGAACCGTATTGTCCTGAAAATAGAAGGCTTAACCAAACGTTTCGGCGGACTTGTTGCTGTTAATGAGTTGAATATAAATGTTGAGCAAGGCAATATATGCGCATTGATTGGGCCAAACGGCTCGGGTAAAACAACCGTACTTAATTTGATAACCGGCATATACCCAATCAATGGTGGGAAAATTGAATTTTTGGGAGAACCAATTCAGGGGCTGCCCCCGCACTCCGTCTGCTGGCGGGGAATCGCCCGAACCTTCCAGAATATTCGTATTTTAGGTTCACAAACTGTCTTTGAAAATGCCTTATTAGGCAAGGGGTATGGCAAGGGTGGAGCGGGGATATTCCACACCGTGCTAAATACGCCCAGATATCGAAAGGACATGGCCGAGAGCACCGATGAAGTCAATGAAATACTTGAATTTGCGGGCCTGACCGAACTAAGGAGAGAGCGGGCTTGCAATCTTCCTTATGGAAAACAGCGAATTTTGGAAATTGCAAGGGCGCTTGTTACCAAGCCGAAGCTTCTTCTGCTTGATGAGCCGGCAGCAGGTCTTAATTCTCAAGAGATATATACCCTGATGGAATTGATCAGCAAAATAAATGAGCGGGGAATATCCATTCTTTTAATTGAACATCGTATGGAATTCATCGGAAAACTGGCTGACTGGGTCTTCGTACTGAATCATGGCAGTAAGATTGCGGAAGGCACTTTTGATGTAATTAAAGAGAACCCTGATGTGATTCAGGCTTATCTTGGCAGAGGAGGGCGTAAACTTGCTTAAAATATGTGATCTTACAGTGGCATATTCTGTGGCGCCGGTCCTCCATTCAGTTAATCTGGAAGTGCCTGAAGGGAAGATCGTGGCCCTGCTGGGCGCGAATGGCGCAGGAAAATCCACAACCTTAAAAGCTGTTTCCGGCTTAATAAGAGCTCATTCGGGTCGGATTGAGTTCTGCGGCCAGCTGATATCGGGGAAGCGTCCCGATGAAATAGTAAAGCTCGGTTTGGCCCATGTCCCGGAGGGACGCTTAGTATTTCCCGGTTTATCGGTATTTGAAAATTTGAAGATCGGATCCTATACCCGCCGGTATTCTCCGAACCAACTAAAAGTCCACATGGATAAAGTTTATGAATTGTTTCCAAGGCTTGCAGAGCGGTGTACTCAGCTTGCAGGAACCATGTCCGGCGGTGAGCAGCAAATGCTTGCAATTGGACGCGCTATGATGTCCGAGCCCAAGCTCCTCATGTTGGATGAGCCATCTTTAGGTCTGGCTCCGGTAGTTATTGACACGATCATGGACAAAATTACCGAGATCAACAAGCATGGCACAACAGTGCTGCTTATTGAGCAAAATGCGGAACTGGCCTTAGCCATATCACATTATGCCTATGTATTGAGTGTGGGCGAGGTTGTATTATCCGGCGAAAGCGAAGCAGTAGCCGAAGACAAATCCATACTGGAGGCATATCTTGGGGGCGAGCAATAGCAAAGAGAATGATGATACAGAAAGAAGGGCAGAAGAATTGAAGAAAATCAGGATTGGCATGGTGGGTGCCGGGTTTATATCGCATATACATATGGAAGCTTTCAGGCAGATTGTCGGGGTACCGGTAGAGATAGCGTGCATTGTATCAAAGGAAAAAGAGGAAAATTTCGCCAAGCAGTACGGCATTGCAAGAACATACAGGAGCTATGCTGAGATGCTCGCCGACAGGGAAATTGACATGATCGATGTGTGTGTGCCCAACAAACACCACACTCAGATATGTATCGATGCTGCAAGGGCGGGAAAGCACATTATCTGTGAAAAGCCTTTGACAGGAGCGTTTGGTGAAGTGCTGGAAGATGGCGGCACCAAAGTTGGACATATGTCCAAGCTGGCCTTGTATAAAGAGGCTATGGACAATGCCAAATCAATTCTTGAGGCAGCCGGACAGAACAATGTAAAGATATGCTATGCAGAGGACTATATTTATGCACCCACAGTCGTGAAGGCAAAGCGTCTTCTGAAACAAAGCGGAGGCGCCATTCTGGAGATAAGATCTGAGGAAAGCCACAGCGGATCCCATGCCGCCTATTCAAGACATTGGAACCTGGCCGGCGGAGGTTCTCTGATAAGATTGGGCTCCCATCCCATCGGATTGGTATTGCACCTTAAACATTTTGAAGGCATTTTGAAAAATGGGAAGCCCATAGGTGTGAAATCTGTTATGGCGGATGTAGGAAATCTTACACATACAGACGCTTTTAAGAATACGTCCGACAGGTGGCTGGTGGATGAGTGGGATGATGTAGAAGACTGGTCTTCCCTGATCATCACTTTTGAAGATGGGACAAAGTCAATAGTATTGTCCAATGATACAACCTTAGGCGGCATCGTGAATACCCTCGATGTCTTCACAACAAACAGCGTAATTAAGTGCAACATGGCTTCAAATGATTCTGTAAAGGCATACGCACCTGCCGGTGAGATCTTTGGCGATGAATATATTACTGAGAAAATTCAAACCAAAGCCGGCTGGACTTTCCCCTCGCCCAACGAAGATTGGATGCGCGGATACCCTCAGGAAATGCAGGATTTTGTTGAAGCGGTTTATTATGACAGGGCGCCTATATCCGACGGCAAGCTGGGCCTTGATGTTGTACAGGTTATTTACGCAGCATATTTAAGCGCAGAGCAAGGAAAGCGCATAGAACTTGCGGTGCTTGATGAGAGCATTAAAAACGCATAACAAGGGAGGAAGAGCAATTGAAAGCAGCAGTAAAGGTGGATGAATCAAAAAAATTAGTTCTTATGGACGTTCCAATTCCTGAGTTAAAACCATCAGAAGCGCTGGTGAAGGTTCATACTACCGGCCTTTGCGGTTCCGATGTAGCCATCAGAAACAATACTTTTATGGGACGCCACGGCAGGGTAGAGCTCCCTGTCATTCCGGGACATGAATTTTGCGGCGAGGTCGTCGCTATAGGGTCTCAGGTGAAAAAGGTTAAAATCGGTGAAAGGGTGACAACAAGCTGTATTCTTGGGTGCGGAGAATGCTATGCATGCCGTACCGGAATCATAAACAGGTGCAGAAAATGGATACATATAGGCATAGACATACCGGGATGTTTTGCAGAGTATCTGGCTGTCGATCAGGATATTCTCTTCCACGTACCGGACTTTATTCCCGATGAGCACGCGGCGGTTCTGGAACCTGTTACCACTGCGGCAAGGGCTGTCAGAACCAACAAAATTACTCCGGGCAGCTTCATTGTAATGTTTGGCCCCGGGCCATTCGGTTTGTTTATTATGCAGGCAATGCTGGCCACTTCTCCCAAGCGGCTTGTCATGGTAGGTCTCAGCTCCGACAGCGAAAGGCTGAAACTGGCCAAAGAACTGGGTGCTACTGATATCATACAGGGCGATATAGAAGATCCGGTAGAGATCATTAACGAGATGACAAAGGGCAGAGGCGCCGAAGTAGTGGTTGAGGCCACTGGAAAAGTGGAGGCAGTCACCCAGGCCATGGAAGCGGCTGCCGGCGGAGGACTCATTTTAATGGGAGGGAGCGGCTTTGGCGGACATGAAATAAGCTTCAAACCGTGGAATGTTGTTCGCGACGAGAAAAAGCTAAAAGGGCTGCAAGGCTTCGAATGGGCTGACTACCTTCTGGCACTGGATCTCTATTCTGCAGGAAAAATGAAGATCGCCCCTCTGATTTCCGGAGTAATGCCCCTTTCTGAGGTGAATGAAGCCTGTGAGATTGCGGAGGCTAAAAAAGGCATGAAGATTGTTCTTCGCCCGTAATGCCATCAACTTTAAAAATAATAAGCAACTCAAGAATTTAAGAAATGATGCTAAAGCCGGATGATTGAGTTTGTATGAACCTCCTTTGATTTTAGTTATGAACTCAATGAAAAAGAGAGGTTCATTATTTTCCTATACCCAAAAACAGCCCGATTCTTCTGATTTTTGAATTCAAGATTTACATGGAGGCGGAGAATTATGAATTTATTCAATCTGAAAAATAAAAATGCCGTTGTGCTCGGGGGAGGTGTTCTCGGCGCAAGTATGGCCGCGGGGCTTGCAAAAGCGGGCGCTAATGTCGCAGTATGCGATATAAGGCTGGAAGCCGCGCAAAAGGTTGCTGAAGAAGCTGCTCTTGAGAATGTCAAGTCAAAGAGCTATGAAATGAACGGCATGGAACTGGAGTCCATTAAAACAGCCTGCGGGAAAATCAAAAATGATTTTGGAAATATTGATATCCTTTTAAATGGTATCGGCGGGAATATGAAGGGCGCAACGACTTCAGACAATTTAACATTTTTTGATTTGCCCAAAGATGCGCTGGAAAAAGTAATCAATCTTAATCTTATGGCGGGGGCCGTGCTTCCTTCCCAGGTATTCGGCAAAGAAATAGCCGAAAGCGGGAATTATGGTTCCATCATCAATATATCTTCAATGAATTATTACAGGCCCTTGACACGCACCGTGGGGTATGCGGCGGCCAAGGCGGCAGTCAGCAATTTTACCCAATGGCTCGCGGTCTATATGGCTCAGGAATACGGCGACAAGATCAGAGTGAATGCCATCGCTCCGGGATTCTTTTTAACGGATCAAAACCGGTTTCTGTTGACATCCCGGGAAAGCGGAGAGCTGACAGAACGAGGGACTCAGATCATCCGGCATACGCCCATGGGCAAATTCGGGGATCCGGATGATTTAATAGGTACTCTAATTTGGCTTTCTTCAGACGCTTCAAGGTTTGTTACGGGAGTAACGGTGCCTGTAGACGGCGGCTTCTCGGTCTATTCGGGAGTTTAGCAGCAGAAAGAACAACTAGCAAACCGGATAGGACAATGTATATTCTTGGAAGGGTGGGTTTGATATGCCAAGATTTAAGGTAGTGGTAACGGATGACCGGTATGGAAGCTATGATGTTGAAAAATCGGTCCTAGAACCAATTGGCGCTGAAATTGTGGTCGCCGACTGTGCAACGCCGGACGAGGTTTTGAAGGCTTGTCATGACGCTGATGGTATCATGGTAAATCTTGCACCGATGCCGGAACAGGTTATAAACGGGCTGAAAAAATGCAGGGTGATCGCCAGGTACGGTGTGGGCTATGACAATGTAGACATAAAAGCTTGTACCCAAAAAAAGATTTATGCCGCCAATGTTACTGACTATTGCGCGGAGGAAGTGTCGGACCATGCGCTGGCGCTTCTTTTAGGCTGCATAAGGAAAATTGCACGCCGCGATGCGCAGGTCCGTCAGGGCCGGTGGAATGTGGGCAAGGCTGACCCGGTCTATCGGATATCGGGAAAAACCATGGCATTAATGGGCTATGGACTGGTTGCCCAGTGCCTGCACCGCAAGGTGAAAGGCCTTAATCTTGGCCGGGTGCTGGTATACGATCCATACCTCGATAGCGAATTTGTCCGGTCAAAAGGCGCTGAAAAGGTGGATTTTGAGACGGTCCTCAAGGAAGCCGACTACATATCCATTCACATGCCTTTAACGGATAAGACACGCGGTATTATTGACGAAAAAGCCTTTGAGCTGATGAAGCCTACCGCCATTATCATCAATACTTCCCGTGGCCCTGTTATCCAGGAAGAGGCCCTTATCAAGGCCTTAAGCACCAGGATGATAAACTGTGCCGGTCTCGATGTGCATCGGAAGGAACCTCTTGACAGGGATAACCCGTTGATGGGGCTGGAAAATTGTATTCTGACCGATCATATGGGCTGGTATAGCGAGGAATCGATGGTTGAACTGAAGAGAAAGGTCGCAGAGAACGTAAGAGATGTACTAAACGGCGGAAAGCCCAGGTATCCCATCAATAAACTATAATTTATCACAGGTCAAATTGAGGAGGTCTGAAAATGAGTGATGTGTTAAATCAAATTTTTGAATTGGGCATTGTGCCCGTTGTGAAAATAGACGATGCGAAGGACGCGGTACCTTTGGCACAGGCCCTGATCAAGGGCGGGCTGCCGGTTGCGGAAATTACGTTTCGGACCGATGCCGCCGAGGAAGCCATCCGGAATATTACGGCGGAGCTTCCCGACATACTGGTTGGCGCAGGCACAGTGCTTAGCGTCGATCAGGCAAAGCGCGCGGTGAAGGCAGGAGCTGAATTTATAGTCAGCCCGGGCTTTAACCCAAAAGTAGTGGAATATTGTGTAAACGAGCAGATTCCCATTACTCCGGGCTGCAGCGATCCAAGCGATATAGAGATGGCTCTGGAATTTGGGTTGAAGGTTGTTAAATTCTTTCCTGCGGAGGCTTCCGGCGGATTGAAGACACTCAAAGCAATCAGCGCGCCCTATAGTATGGTTCGATTTATTCCCACCGGCGGAATAAACGAAAATAATCTTAACGAATACCTTTCCTTTAAGAAGATATTGGCCTGCGGCGGAAGCTGGATGGTAAAGGATGAGCTTATCAAAAACCAGAGGTTTGATGAGATTGCCAGACTGACCCGGGAGGCCGTCAACCTGATGCTGGGCTTTGAAATGGCGCATATCGGCATCAACACCGCTCATGAACAGGAGTCCAGAGAGGTGGCAAAGAGCTTTTCCGAACTATTCAATCTGCCTGTTAAGGAGGGCAACAGCTCAATTTTTGCAGGCTCCGGCATTGAGGTCAGCAAGGGCATGGGACTGGGCAAAAACGGCCATATCGCCATTAGAACCAACAGTATCCAAAGAGCCGCCGCATTTTTAAAGCGCAATCATGTGGAAATTGACATGAATACTGCAAAGATGGCTGACGGAGCCATGATAGCTGTTTACCTGAAGGATGAAATCGGGGGCTTTGCCGTCCACCTGCTGCAAAAAAAATAGGCCATCAATTTTTGAGTATCAAGGAGAAAAATATGACGAATCAGAAAGTTATTACCTTCGGAGAAATAATGCTCCGTTTAAAACCGCCCGCATTGGAGCGTTTCTTTCAATCTCCCTCATTCGAGGCGACCTTTGGCGGCGGGGAAGCAAATGTTGCTGTTTCTCTGGCAAATTTCAATATGCCGGTCTCTTATGTGACGGTGCTCCCCGAAAACGATATAGGAAATGCCTGTATTGGTGAGCTTCGCAAGTTCGGGGTGGATACTTCGATGATTAAAAAAGGGCCCGGCAGAATGGGTATCTACTTCCTTGAGGCAGGCGCCAATCAGAGGCCGTCCAAGGTGGTTTACGACAGGGAATACTCCTCCATTGCTTTGGCAAAGCCGGGGGATATGAACTGGGAAGAGATATTTAATGGAGCGGCTTGGTTTCATATCACGGGGATTACCCCGGCCATCAGCGCTTCTGCCGCAGACCTCTCCCTGGAAGCTGTAAAAGCTGCAAAAAAGATGGGGTTGAAGGTTTCATGCGATTTAAACTACCGCAAAAATCTCTGGAAATACGGAAAGACCGCGGTGGAAGTAATGAGCAAGCTCACAGAGTATGTCGACGTGGTCATTGCCAATGAAGAGGATTGTCAGAAATCTCTGGGCATCCACGTGGATGTAGCTGTCGAAAAAGGGGAGCTGAGCACGGACATATACGAACAGCTTGCCAGGAAAGTCCTGGAGAAATATCCCCATCTGGAGCTTGTAGCCATCACCTTAAGGGAGAGTAGAAGCGCAGACCAAAACGGCTGGTCCGCTTGCGCCTGCGACGGCAGCAAATTCTATGTAAGCCGCAAATATGAAATCACAGATATTGTGGACCGTGTAGGCGGTGGGGATTCCTTCTCGGCCGGTTTGATCTATGGAATTAACAAATATGCGGATATCGGGGATGCCTTGAACTTCGCAGCAGCGGCAAGCTGCCTGAAGCATTCCATAAACGGAGACTTCAACCGTGTTGTTGTTTCCGAGGTAGAAAAGCTGATGGGCGGTGATGCATCAGGACGAGTGCAGAGGTAAGGCCGGAAAATTTTATGGCAGCCCGGCGCTTCTATTAGAAAAGGGGGGTGCGCCGGGCTGCTGCCCGGAAGACCAGAGAGGATGGATCGTATTGGAACCGTTTATTAATGATAATTTTTTACTGAATAGCAAAACAGCCCAAATACTTTTCCACGAATATGCCAGGGATATGCCGATCATAGATTATCACTGCCACTTAGATCCCAAAGAGATTTATGAGAATAAGAAGTACCGGAATATAACAGAGCTTTGGCTGGGCAGTGACCATTATAAATGGAGGGCTATGAGAGGCTGCGGCATTGAGGAAAAGTACATAACCGGAGATGCCGGTGACAAAGAAAAATTTTTAAAGTGGAGTCAGACCATACCCTATTGTATAGGCAATCCCCTTTATCATTGGACACACCTGGAGCTCAAAAGGTATTTTGATATCAGTGAGGCCTTAAATCCCAGTACGGCTGAAAAAATGTGGGACGAGTTGAACAGGAAGCTTCAAAGCGACGAATTCAGCGCCAGGAGCCTGATCAGAAAATCCAATGTGAAAGTAATATGCACCATAGACGATCCGGCGGACTCGCTGGAATACCATCTGGCCCTGGCCAAGGACAAATCCTTTGATACTAGGGTGCTTCCTGCATTCCGGCCCGAGAGAGCCGTCAATATTGAAAAAGAAGGATTTAACCAATGGCTCCGACTGCTCTCCAAAGCTGCGGGGCTGGAAATAGAAACCTATAATGATTTTAAGCAGGCGCTGCGGCAAAGAATAGAATTCTTCCATCGGGCAGGATGCAGGCTATCCGACCATGGATTTGATTATTCCGCCTATTCCGAGGCGACTGACGATGAGCTGCAAGGGATTTTTAACAAGGCCATTCGTCATGAACTGTTAAAAAATGAAGAAATCAACAAATACAGAACCGGGATTCTGCTTTTCCTTGCTGGAGAGTATCGCAAAATGGGCTGGGCCATGCAGTTTCATCTTGGCACATTGAAAGATGTCAATCAGCGAAGGTATGGGCTGATAGGACCGGACAGCGGGTTTGATGCGATGGGCGACAGCTGTATCATAGGGGCGCTGTCAAAGCTTCTAAATAAACTGGATGAAAACGGACAGCTGCCGAAGACAATCCTATACAGTATTAATCAAAAGGATG
>DOHN01000008.1:0-200 GCA_003535195.1 Ruminiclostridium sp. | reverse complement strand
AAAGGATAACGATTCACTCATTGCTCTTGCTACCTGCTTTCCTGAGGAGGGCATTCCGGCAAAAGTCCAACTAGGCTCGGGCTGGTGGTTTAACGACACAAAAGACGGTATGGTAAATCAAATGGCTTCCCTTGCGAACATTGGGCTGTTAAGTAAATTTATAGGGATGCTTACCGATTCCAGGACATTTATTTCCTACA
>DOHN01000035.1:13887-14032 GCA_003535195.1 Ruminiclostridium sp. | reverse complement strand
GTGGAATTTGTTGAAGCACTGGCTTCGGAACCCCTTATAGGTTCTACTCCCCACTCTTTAGTTTTGCTAAGAGTAAAGGATGGTGCAGATATAGATAAAATCAAAGCTGAAATAAAAGACAGTGTTGACCCAAGAAAATGGATAT
>DOHN01000035.1:8986-13734 GCA_003535195.1 Ruminiclostridium sp. | reverse complement strand
GAAAAGGTGATTGTAGATAATATAGATAACCTTATAATTCTTATAATGGATAATGAATCAGAAAAATTGCATGAAGCTTTCTTATCTCTAAAAAAATAAAACGGTTACATGAACAAGAGCTTTATAAAAATATTCTTACATAAAGCTCTTGTTTTTTTTATACGGGAGGGCAGTAATTATGGTTTTTTCCAGTATTACTTTTTTGTATTTTTTTCTGCCGGTTGTTCTAGTATTATATTTCATTACTCCAAATAAATTTAAAAATTATATTTTGCTTATAGCAAGTTTATTTTTCTATTTTTGTGGGGAGCCGAAATATACATTGCTGCTTATTGCTTCAATTACGATTAATTACTTTTATGGAATTTTAATAGAAAAGCATCGTGGAGCTAAAATTGCTAAATGTGCTGTTGTATCTTCAATAATTGCTAATTTGCTTCTCCTGGTAGTATTTAAATATTCAAATTTTCTAATAAGCAATATCAGTTATATTTTCAACATTGACATAAAATTTGTTAAAATAGCATTGCCAATTGGAATTAGCTTTTATACCTTTCAAGCTATGAGCTATGTAATAGATGTATACAGGGGAGAGGTAAAGGCGCAAAAAAACGTATTTAATTTAGCCCTTTACATATCCCTTTTTCCTCAATTAATTGCCGGACCAATTGTGAGATATAAAACAATAAATAATGAATTAACTCATAGAAATCATTCCTTTGATGATTTTGCCTATGGAGTAAAACGCTTCGTTGTTGGACTTGCAAAGAAGGTATTACTGGCTAATGCGTTAGGTGAGATCTGGAAATTAGCAATGTATACGGAACAACCATCTGTTCTTTTTTATTGGTTAGGAGCTGTCGGATTTACATTGCAAATATACTTTGACTTTTCTGCCTATAGCGATATGGCAATCGGTTTAGGAAGAATTTTAGGGTTTCACTTCTTAGAAAACTTTAATTATCCTTATATCTCAAAAAGTATAACAGAGTTTTGGCGTAGGTGGCATATTTCCCTTGGTACATGGTTTAGGGATTATCTTTATATTCCTCTTGGGGGAAATAAAACAACAAAGTGCAAGTGGCTCCGCAACATATTTATTGTATGGTTTTGCACTGGATTTTGGCACGGTGCCGACTGGAATTTTATCATATGGGGTACTGGATTCGGAGTAATTTTAGCAGCAGAAAAATTGTTTTTATTAAATTTTCTGAAAAAAGTTCCGCCTGTTTTTTCCCATGTCTACACTTTGGCTATTATAATTTTCAGTTTTGTTGTTTTTAATAGCTCAAATATTGCTGATGCAGCGCAATATATGAAGGGCATGGTTGGTTTACTAAATATACCAGTATTCTCCAAAGAAGCTTTATATTATCTTGGCAGTTATAAGGTTTTGATAATTTTGGCTGCGCTATGCTCTACCCCAATTCCATTACATATAGCAAAAAGAATAAGTAAGAATTGTAAGTTATTACCAGTAGTTAATTATTTAGAACCAATTATTTATATTGCCTTATTAATTGTAGTAACAGGATTTCTAATTGACTCATCCTTTAATCCATTTTTGTACTTTAGATTTTAGCAAAAGAGAAAGGTTATGGAAATGAAGAACAAAATTATAACTTTTGCATTTTTAATATTTTTATTATCAATGCTTGCATTAAATATAATAGTGCCGGAAAAAGATATATCCGAAAGTGAAAGGCGCAAATTAGAAAAATTCTCCATTTTAACCTCAGAGACACTGTTTAACAGGGAGTTTTTCAATAAATTTGAAAAATATGAACTGGATCAAATGGTTTTTAGGGATAAGTTTAGAACAGTTAAAGCATTTACAGAGTTTTCAGTTTTGAATAAATATGATAACAATAATATTTTTATAAAAAATGGCTATGTATTTAAAATGGAATATCCGTATAACCAGGATTGTGTACATGATATGAGTAAAAAGATGAACACAATATATGAAACTTATTTGCATGGTATGAATGTATATTACTCAATCATTCCAGATAAAAATTATTTTATAAAAGACAATGACAAACATCTTTTTATTGATTATGATAATATGATTTCCATTCTGAATAACGAGATAAAGAATATGGAATATATCGATATTTTTAACTGTTTATCTCTTGAGGATTATTACAAAACTGATATCCATTGGAAGCAAGAGAGCCTATGGAAAATTCTCAATGTTATAGGTAAAAGAATGAATTTTTCAAATAATTTTAATGATTATGAATACGAGAAAAAAGTTTTTTCACCCTTTTATGGCTCCTACTACGGCCAGGCTGCATTACCTGTTAAGCCTGATGTACTCACATATCTTACAAACGACATTATTGAGAAAGCGGCAGTTGACAATTACGAATATACAGGGGAGGACAGAAACTCACAAAAAGTTTACGACACGGGCAAGCTCAAGGGTATGGACTCATATGATGTCTTCTTATCAGGGGCAACACCTCTTATTAAAATTGAAAACACCAAAAACAGTTCCGGAAAAGAGCTTATTATTTTTAGGGATTCGTTTGCAAGCAGTTTAGCACCACTGCTGCTTTCAGAATACAGTAAAATAACGCTTGTTGATTTGAGGTATGTAAACTATAAAATGCTTGACCAATTGGTGGACTTTGAAAATAAAGAAGATGTCCTATTTCTTTACAGTACAATGATAGTGAATAATAGCAATATACTGAAGTAAATTTCGTATGTAATTATAGTTCTTTCCCGATATAGCTTCAACGATGATTGAAGCGTAAAAGCTAGATCATTCCGGTAATCAGCGACTAAGGAATTTTATGGTAATTGTCTTGTTTTCTATTCCGATTAAATCTTCGTCCCTCATTCGCTTAAGCTCCCGAAAGAGGGACGGGCGCTGAACACCGAAATAGTCGGCAAGCTGCTTTTTTGTTACGGGCAGTAACACGGAGTTTGATTTCTGCTGGGTTGAAAGCGCCAAAAAATAGTCCATCAAATTCTCTCGCAGGGATTTTTGCGTGTACATGGCTATTTTTCGGTTCATTCCCTGAGAGTTAATCGAGAGGGATCGCATAAACTGCATCACGAAGCTATACCCCTTTAACAGCTCCTCTATACCGGATCTTAAAATGTGCAAGAGAACGCAGTCAGTGGTGCAGTAGATGCTCATGGGGTATCGGTTCTGATTGCCAAATAGCAAGTTGGCCCCGATAATGCTCCCTGTCACAAACTCAAACACAACAGACTCGGAGCCATTGGGGGCCAGCGAATAGGCTACCAGCTTGCCGGAGCAAACCATATCCATGACGTAACATTCTGTATTTTGTTCATGCACCGTTGCACCTTTGTGATAGGATTGTTTGAAAATTTGCTTCTCCAATATCAAACGCTCTAAAATTTTATGATCTGTTTCTCGAAAAAGGGGCATACGTTTTAGTTCTTCTATCATCTCATCATCCTTCCTGCTTCAATTATACAAAAAAGAAACCTATGTGTCTATCTGTATGTGAGCTGCAACATTATAATATCTGTATTACTGTGAAGGAGGTTTTACAAAATGATTGAACAGATCTTTCAGATGGTGCAAGGTGATAAGCACACGGTTGAAAAGGTTATTGCCGATGAAAATGTGAACTTTAATCACATGATTCTGGACAAAGAAGAGGATCTTCCTGAGCATTTTTCAAATTCAAATGTCTATATGGCAGTCATCAGGGGCTTGTTATCCATCGGCTTGGACGAACAGGAAATGCATGAATATCCCGCGGGAACCATCTTGAAAATTCCCAAGGGAATTAAAATGAATGTCAAAAACCTGCATGATAGCACCTTAGAGCTGATTGTCGTAAAGGCACCGGCTCCGGGAAAGTAAGTCCAGTTCGAAGGGAGGATATGTATGGACATTTTTACATTGGCAATATGGATCGGTACATTGATTTTCCTTGGGGTTTCTTTTGCCAAAGACAAGGTGAAAACGAAACAGGCGCTTATAATGGCCCTTGGAATGGGAAAGGGGATGGTCGTAAGCATTCTCTCCATTATTTTTGCAATCGGGTTGATCTTAACAATACTGCCGCCCTCGGACATTGCTGCCTTTGTAAGCAATCAATCCGTCCTGCTGGCAACAGTTGTGGCGGCACTGTTCGGCACGATTACACTGGTTCCCGCCTTTATTGCATTTCCTTTGGTGGGAACATTGGTGGGCGCAGGCGTCAGTGTAGTACCGGCCGTTGCTTTTTTAACAACTCTGACGATGGTGGGTGTGGTGACCTTTCCTCTTGAAAAAAAGGAATTTGGGATAAAATTCACCGCAGTGCGCAACAGCCTTAGCTTTCTGTTTGCGATTGCTATCGCGCTTGTGATGGGGGTGATAATATGACAATCCTAAAAAAGGTAAGGGAAAATCTATTTTTAGCAATCATTGCCTTGGCGTATATCATCATGTTTATCGCAAAACCGTCAATGGGAATCGAGTCAGTGAAAAACAGCGGGTATTACATCAAGGAAATGCTCATGATTATGCCAGTCATCTTTGTCCTGACAGCGCTTTTGGATATGTGGGTTCCAAAGGAAAAAATCATGCGGTATTTGGGTAAGGACGCTAAGGCGAAAGGGGTTTTTCTCTCATTTGTGGTTGGCAGTATTTCGGCGGGGCCGATTTATGCGGCGTTCCCTATGTGCGTTATGCTTCACAAGAAGGGGGCTTCTCTCCGAAACATCATCATTATCTTAAGTTCATGGGCTGTGATTAAGGTTCCCATGCT
>DOHN01000035.1:6472-8863 GCA_003535195.1 Ruminiclostridium sp. | reverse complement strand
GCTGTGATTAAGGTTCCCATGCTCCTTAATGAGGCAAAGTTTTTAGGACTAAAGTTCATGGCTATTCGCTGGGTTCTCACTGTTATTGCCATCATTATTTTCTCGTGGATTTCAGCGAAAATCATAAAGGACGAAGATCTGCCGGGAGAGGTGCTGACTCATCCCGGACTCCACATCAATCGGGAGGCCTGTATGGGCTGTACTCTTTGTGCGAAGAACTATCCCGCGCTGTTCGAAATAAAAGGGAAAAAAGCGGATATTAAAGCATATGGGCAAAAATCGTTTGATTTAGAGCATCTTCAAAGCACCATAGAGGCCTGTCCGGTTCATGCAATTGAGTATTTTGAGGGATAAATGTAGGGCTGTATCAGGCTGTAAATGAAAAAGACATGAAGTCAATACTCGACTTCATGTCTTTTTTCAGCCCAAAGGCTTCGTTGACCATCTTTTTTACTGCAGGCAAGTTTGGCTCCAATCAGCCGGCCGCCACTTCCGTATTGGCGGCTGATGGTAATGATATTGTGCCCTATAGGTACACCTCCCCGGCTATACGCCGTTCATATTTTGTGTTGCAATTCGCTTCATTGCCCTGTAGGAAAGAAGGCAGACGATGATAGTCAGCACATCTGCAATGGGCTGTGAAAAATAGATGCCGTTTACATCCCAAACGCGGGGGAGCAAAATAATGCATGGAATGTAAAAAATGCCCTGACGGATGGTGGAGAGAAACAGCCCAAATCTCGAAGCTCCGACGGTTTGGAAGGTAATAGTCATCATGTAGCACAATCCGAAGGCCGGATAAAGAGCCACCTGTGAAATGAGCAGACGAGAGCCGTATTCTACTATAGCCGGATTGCGGTTAAAGAGCATAATAAGAGGCTGCGAAAGCAGGATGTAGATACCGGCCACTATAACCGACAAAAGCAGGGTAGATTTCAGTGAAAAACGGGCTGAATCATGAAAACGGGTTTCATTCTTTGCTCCAAAGGCATAGGATGCTACAGGCTGGTACCCTTGCATAAAGCCCATGATGACGTAGCAGCCAATCAGGATCAGCCGTTGCACCACACCATAAGCGGCAATGATAAGGTCACTGTCAGGCAGTGTGGCAGCAGCCACATTGGTAAGCGAGGTCGCAATTGCAAGGCAGATTTGAATGACTGCCGTTGGAATACCGATGAAGATTACATCCTTGAACAGTTTGGCTGTGGGTTTAATATATTTTAAGCCTACCTTAATGATGGATCTTCCACTCAAGTAGAACCATACCAAAATTGCAAAGGTGACAAACTGCGAAACTGTGGTCGCCAGCGACGCACCCTCCACGCCCATATTAAGGCCCCATTCAAACATAAAAATCGGGTCAAGGATGACGTTGAGAGCAGCGCCTGTGATGACGGCGATGGTGGAAATCTTCACCGACGATTCTGCTCTTGCAGCACAGTTGAGACTTTGTGCCGGAAGATTGAAAAGGGCGGCGATGAACATCCAGAAGGCATAGTCCTTGGCAAGGGGCATAACTGTTTCGGAAGCACCGAAAGCCCGCATCAGCGGCTCCATAAAAATAATACCGCCTACGCACAGAATTCCGCCGATGAGGGTGGATGCCGCAACGATGGTGGAGATGGTGGTGCTGGAGCCTTTTTTATCGCCTGCGCCAAGCTGCCGCCCTGCCAGTACCGCCGCGCCTGCGGCAAAAATGTTCTCAATGGATACAAAAATCAGTAGCAACGGCAAGGTGACGCCCACCGCCGCCAATGCGGCTTCACTATCCAAAAGCCCGATGTAAGCAGTATCTACAATATTGTAAATCGCCTTAGCCAAAAGCGCAATTGTTGCCGGAATCGCCAGTTTCACAATCGCCTTGGAAGGCTTTACATCGGATAGCAGCGATTCTTTTTCAATGTTTTTTTCATTACTCATCTTTCATTACCGTCTCTTTCTATTACGCCATACAGCAGGATGCTGAGAGAGCGTTTGCATATTTTCTCATGTTCTTCAAGGTCGAGTGCTCCAGCAGGCTCCATCTGATACCGTGCATTCACAAAATCCTGATAGAGCCGAAAGGTCTCCACCACGCTTTGAATGGTCATGTCAGAGCGAAGTCTTGCCGATTGTAAGAGATCAGTGAGCACCGAAATGTTCAGCGCATCAAAATCTGCTTTAATTTCCGAGATCGCCTGCGCCAAATGGGCGGGCGGCGCGACGATCACATCACAGAATAGACTATGATGCAGCGGGTTTTCGCGAAAAAAGCGAAGCCTTGCATCGAAATACCGTTCCAGTCTGACCACTTTTGTTCCGCTGGCATTGGAAAGCTCATTTCGCAAATGCTCAGTCAGGCTATCAAACAGCTCCCGGATGCAAGCAAGGTAAAGTTCATCCTTATCC
>DOHN01000035.1:4273-6327 GCA_003535195.1 Ruminiclostridium sp. | reverse complement strand
TTAAAATAGTGATAAAGAATTCCCTTTGAAATATCCCCCGCCGTACAGATGGTATTCACCGAGCTAAGACCGTAGCCTTGTTGGCCAAACTCCTCAAAAGCGCTATCCAAAATCTTGCGCCTGCTTAGCAGTTTTTTTTTGTCCCGTTTCATGCAACGCCTCCGCAAAACAGACCATCTAGTCTGTTTTAATCATATTATCATAAACAGACCAGCGAGTCAATCATCTAAATTAGAACTTTCTTTTAACAATTATTTTGCGTTGTAGTTGTTAAACTTATCCTGCCATCTCAAAACCAGAGGTATTCTAAGGCTTGTACCGGAATATGTGGGCTTTTGATCGAATGTAAATAAACTCCCGGCCTTTGCACTCCAACATGAATGCTCGCCGGGAGTCAGTGGTTACAGCATCATTTCCGCCCGGTTTCCGCACCGTTTTGTGATCACAGCGAAAGCGGAAACGTCAGAAACAAGCTTTCTCCTATCGTTACAGAAGCCGGTTCAACGCAGAACACCTTATCAATTATTTTAGAGTCCAGAAGCTCTGCCGGCGTACCGAAGAAAGCGGCCTGACCACGGTTCATCACGCAGAGAAAATCCGAAATTTGCAGCGCGCCGTTTATATCATGCAAGATCGAAACAATCGTTTTTCCCTCGCCCCTTAATTCCCGCAGCAAGCGCAAAAACTCCAATTGATGAGAGACATCCAGATAGGCCGTGGGTTCGTCAAGCAGTAAAAGATCAGTATCCTGAGCAAGCACCATGGCCAAATAGACTTTTTGGCATTCGCCGCCGGAAAGCTCCGACAGTTCCTTGTGGTGAAGATCCCAAATTCCAACACGCTGCATCGCTTTTTTCGCCCATGCTCTGTCCTCATCGGTGTACTTTCTTGGAAAGCCCATGTGGGGAAACCGGCCATGGAGCACCAGACTTTCGGCAGAAATCATCGGAACATCCCGGGTTTGCTTTAAATAGGATACGCGTTTGGCATAATCTTTTGGGGCATAGGAATCAATACTCTTGCCACACACTAAAATTTCTCCACCCATGCGCGGCAGCTGCCGGGCCAGGCATTTTATCAGCTTGGATTTTCCCGAGCCGTTGGGGCCAATGACGGCGGTAATTTTACCCGCTTTCATGTGCAGATTCAGCCCGGAAAGTACCGGGTGGTTTCCATAGCCTGCAGTAAGATGGGTGATGTTAATCAAAAGGGTGCCTCCTTCGCTGGGTTAAAACAAGCCAAATAAAAAACGGACTGCCAATGAGCGACATCACAATCCCCACAGGCGCTTCAAAGGGAATAAACAGCGTTCTGGCCAGCACATCGCAAAACAAGCAAAAAGCGCCGCCCAGAATGGCGGAAAGGGGCAACAGGTATTTGTGGTCGTAGCCGATCAGCCCTTTCGCAATATGGGGCACAATCAGCCCCACAAAGCCGATTAACCCGGCAAGGCTGATGGCGCTTCCGGCCAGAAGCGCCGCAATCGCCAAAAAAAGCCCCCGTATCACCCTGACCCGCACTCCAAGGGAAGAAGCCGTACTGTCCCCAAGGGCAAGCAGGTTGATATCCACATGAAAAATAAAGGCCAGCAAAAGCCCGGTCAGAATATAGGGCATGGCAAATCCTACGTTGGACATGGTCACGCCTGAAAAGCTTCCAATTAAAAAATCGATGCGGTTTATTTTTACGTCGGGAACCATGGTGATAATCGTATCGGTCAGAGCGGAAAAAAGACTGGATACCGCAATGCCGGAAAGCACGATTGCCAGCTTGGATGCCCCGGTCTTTTTGGCGATTCCATAGACGACGGTCACAGACACCAAAGCGCCGAGAAACGCCGCGACAGGCGCAAAGCCCGCCGCTGTGGGAAAGAATGCGGCAACTGTGATCATGGCTAGCCCGGCTCCGGAATTTACGCCAATGACGTTGGGGCTGCACATGGGATTTCCCAGCACCGTCTGCAAAATCGTACCCGAACAGGCCAGCGCGGCGCCCGCCAAAACGGCGGCAAAGGTTCGGGGAAGGCGGACAAAGTAAAAAATTTGACCGGCACG
>DOHN01000035.1:3402-4048 GCA_003535195.1 Ruminiclostridium sp. | reverse complement strand
ACAAATACTGAGGAGGAGCAGCACCGCCAAAACGACAAAAGCGCCGCATACAATCAGCGCTTTTGCCCGGTCCGAATTATGGATATAAGATTTTGTAAAGGTATTCATAGCCCTCTCCCCAGCGTGCGTTGGGTTTGTACTGAAACAAATCCTTGGGCAGTACATAATAGCGGTCATTTTGCACCGCAGACAGGCTGTTCCATGCGGGGTTTGCCATCATGCCGTTTTCCAGCGTCTGAATGGCGCTGTCCACATTGCCGGTGGTTACGACAAAGATAAAATCGGGGTTTTCATCCAATATAGTCTCCAAGCTTAAATCCTCCAGCAAAGAATCATGGCGGGAGGCAATGTTATCCGCCCCCAAGTCCTCCAGCATGCGGCCTGTCATATGGTCCTCCTTCAGAGCCTTGGCCTTGGTGGACATACTGCGGATGAGAAGGATTTTTGGTTTTGCCCCGTCTGCCGGAACGCCTTCGAGAATCTCATCCATCTGCAATTTTACCGCGCTGCCGTATTGTTCGTATAAATCCTGCCTTTGGGTGATGTCGGTGCAGATGGTTAACACATGCAGATATTCGTCCACATCGTCCATTTTAAAGTATGCGTGGGGCAGCCTGGCCTGAGTCAAGGTTTCATCCAGTTCCTT
>DOHN01000035.1:0-3257 GCA_003535195.1 Ruminiclostridium sp. | reverse complement strand
ATCCAGTTCCTTGTGGGCGTCCAGATCGGCAGACAGCAGAATGAAATCGGGCGACAATTCCAAAATCAACTCAAGGTTTGGATGCTGAACGCTGCCAATTACCTGAACGCCCTCATCCAGTGAAAGCCCGCGCTCCGAAAGGGTATCCTCGGTGACACCCACCAGATCGCCGCCGCCCAAAAGCCACAGCTCGCTGTAAGAGCCGAACAGAGAAATGACCCGTTCCGGTTTTTGGGCAAGGGTAACCCGGTGGCCCAAATCATCGGTAAATTCATAATATACGTCAGTTTGAGCATTGGGCGGTGGGGAACCGCAGCCGGAAAACATACCGACAGACAGGAGGCAAAGCGTAAACACCGCGGCTATTTTTTTCATCAGCATTTCGCTCCCGCGGCCGTCTGAATATCCAGTATACCTTCCTTATGCCTTAGCAGGCGATCGGAAGCCAGCATTTTGTTGACCTTTTCCATGCCGAGGCGGTCACAGGTTTGGCCAAATCGCTCCCCGGAGACGCCCTCGCTCTTAAACAATAAAATGGCTTTCTCTACAACGTTTAGCGCCTCTTCCTTTGTGAAGAGCGCATCCAGCGGAGATCCGCAGCGAACCGATTTCCCCCATTTGCCGCCTACATAAATTTTATACCGGTCCTCAAAGCTGTTGGCAATCTGAAAGGGGCACGTTCCAATACATCTCCCGCAGTTGATGCACAAGGAAGGATCGATGTTGATTGTTCCGTCCTGCAGCGCCACCGCATACACGGGACATGCCTGAACAACGCCGCATTGCTTACAGCCACGGCAAGCATCATAATCAATTTGGGGAATGCGCTGCCCAACAATTCCCAAATCGTTAAGGTCCGGCTTGACACAGTTGTTAGGGCACCCGCCAACAGCGATTTTAAACTTATGGGGCAGCGTAACGCCGCGGTATCCTTCGTAAAAGCGCTGATGGATTTCCATAGCCATCTGTTGGGTATCATACAGGCCAAAGACGCAGGTTGTTCCTTTGCAGGCGACAACGGGGCGCACCTTCGAGCCTGTGCCGCCGGTTTGCATGCCGACGGCGGCGATCAGCGCTTTAAAAGGCTGGATATTTTCATATTCGATTCCGGGCACCTCAACGGTCAAGCGTACCGTAAAGCTAATGTTCCCGTTGCCGTATTGTTCCGCCGCCTGAGCCAGTGCGGCCATTTGATTTGCCTTGAGAATTCCGTTTTCGGTGATGATTCTGCCGGAAAACTGTCTGGTGCCGCGATTGTGTAAAAAACCGTCGCCTTTTACCGCTTTAATCTGGTCGGCAGTTAAGGGTGCGCTACTCATAATGTTCCTCCCAATATCCATTTGTTTCACGATGAAGCAGGACAGCGTTTGACGGCCGAACCGCAGAGACAGCATCCGCCGGGTGGGCTATAAGAGCCCACGCCGTTCCGCCCTTATGTATTGATCGATATTAAGTATAACACAATCATTCAAAGCCTCAAGTACATTATATTTATTATTTCAATAGTTAAATAGCTATGAATGCTATTTTATGTTGCTATCAAATCGTGTATAATAATCGCAAGAAGGTGATACAGGGGGAGATTTTATGACCATTCGCAGTTTGGAAATTTTTGAATGCGTGGCACGGCATGGTAAAATGAGTGACGCCGCCGGCGAGCTGTATATTGCCCAGCCGACGATTAGCAAAGCCATTGCCGAGCTGGAAAAGGAATATGGTGTCCTGCTGTTTGACCGTCTTTCCAAAAAGCTGTTTATTACAAAAGCCGGCGAGCAGCTTTTGGCCTATGCGCAAAACATTCTAAGAACGGTCAAAGAGATGGAAAAAAGCATGGCAAACCTGTCGGTTCACCAAACGATTTTGCTGGGCGCCACCATGACGGTGGGGAAATGCGTTCTCGTGGATCTTGTAAAGGCCTTTGAAGAGCGCTATCCTCATACTCAAATTGAGGTTACCATCGACAATACCGCAGTGATTGAAGATATGCTGCTGGCAAGCAAGCTGGATGTGGCTCTGGTGGAGGGGAACATTAAAAGCGCCGAGCTAACGGTGACCCACGCAATTGCCGATAGTCTGGTGCTGGTATGCCCGATGGAACATCCCTTGGCAGGCATGGACGGCGTTGATATTCACGCCCTTGCATCGTATCCCTTCATTTTGCGGGAGGAAGGAAGCGGAACCCGGGAAACCTTTCTGAAACAGCTCCAAGCCAACGATGTCCAGATTTATGTAAAATGGAGCTGCCATGGCTTTGACGCCCTGTTGGAAGCAGTCCTTGCCAATCAAGGGCTTACTGTCATTTCCAGGCGCATTGCGGAGCCCTATGTTTTGGAAAATAAGCTATGTATCGTTCCTTTAAACGGTATGGAAATCAATCGCAGTTTTAGTTGGGTTCATCACAAAACAAAATATATCGGGGATGCGTTAAAAAATCTGATGGAGTTGATTCTTCAAAAATAAAAATAGTCAAAGCACGCATAGCCGGGTGCATTCGGCCAATGCAGTCGCGGAACAATTCCACCGGTTGATCCATCAGATATAAAATCAAACCCAGCGTGTGCAGCGCCCGATTGATCATCACGCCGCCTGCTGTCTCCATCCTTCCGCGCCACGGCTTTCCGGTGTAATGCTTTTGACCCCAAGATGTCGGTGATCTTCCCGCATTACCCTGTCTCAAGCTCTTGTTTCAGCACCGTGATGGTGTAATTCATCCTGTTTTGCACGCAGATGCGGATGGGATAGGCGGATTTCAGCCGAGCAAAGGTCTTTGCCTCCTCAATGGCTTCCAGATGCTTGGGGGAGGAGATATTCCCCGGTCACTTCTTCTCACCGGGCAACCCGCAAAGGGCCTGCATTCCAAAAAATGCAGGCCTTCTTTTGCGTAAATTATAATTTTAAATCCTATCTCGGCTGCCCCGGGGAAAGACGGGGAAAGGGAGCGATGCACCGTTCCAAGATCCCCTGCATGTGCGCGATGGCGATGCCGTAATTGGTCATGGGTACCTGCTGCTCCTCCGCGCATCTGCGGCGGTAATCCACCTCCCGATCCCCCAGCATACAGCCGCCGCAGTGAATCACCAGACGGTAGGGCTTCAGGTTTTGGGGAAAGTCACCGCCAGAAACAAAGTCGAAGCGCAGCTGCTTCCCGGTGTGTCTGCCAATCCAGCGGGGCAGCTTAACGGTGCCAATATCCTCACACTGGCGGTGATGGGTACAGCCCTCCGCAATGAGGATGTGATCCCCCTCCCCCAAGGTGT
>DOHN01000126.1:13294-14245 GCA_003535195.1 Ruminiclostridium sp. | reverse complement strand
TGCAGAAGCGGAGCAGGGTTGCGAAAATAAAAAATATTTTTTATGCGAATCGAAGAATTACTAATTTTTTATGAAAGGCTGCAAAATTCATGATATGATACATATTAAGCATTAAAATTTATGATATCCTTGGATTATCAACGAAAACGAGAGGTACCGCAGTGTTTGGCATCGAAAGAAGAAGCAAAATTATTTCCATATTACATGACAAGAAAAGCATCCTGGTCAATGAAACCGCAGCGTTGTTTCATGTGACCGAGGAAACCATACGGCGCGATCTCAAGCTCCTGGAAAACCAGGGCCTGCTGACCAGAACCCATGGCGGAGCCGTTCTGACCGATGATACGAAGGTTGAGGCCTCTTTGGAAGTAAGAGAGGGCATTAATATCGAAGGGAAGGACGCAATCGGAAAAAAAGCTGCTGAAGAGGTATCCGATGGGGATACCATTATATTGGATGCAAGCACTACATCTTTATACGTCGCAAAGCATATCAAGGATAAAAAAGGCATCACGGTGATAACCAATGCCGAAAAGGTGGCATTTACCCTATCCGAGTGCAAGGATATAACTATTATATCTACCGGAGGGATCCTGCGGCATAATAGTCTTTCCTATGTGGGGCGTGCGGCAGAAAATGCGTTGAGCAACTATTATGCCGATAAAGTCTTTTTTTCCTGCAAAGGCTTCTCCCCTGGCAGGGGCATGATGGATTCCAATGAAGAGGAAGCTGAAATAAAGAAAACCATGATAAAGTGTTCAAATAGAGCCATCTTTCTTTGTGACCATACCAAATTTGACAAGGTGGGCTTTACTGCCGCAACTACCCTTGATGATATCAGCATGATCATAACCGATAAGTCCATGCCCGAGGGCTGGGCGCGGCAAATCGGCTCCTCCGGCATAAAGATAAAGACGGCCGCCATCTCAGCGGCAGAGTGATGTTTTAGTG
>DOHN01000126.1:10193-13124 GCA_003535195.1 Ruminiclostridium sp. | reverse complement strand
TTGCTGGCTTACCCAAGTAAAATCCCGGAAGCATTCTTGCTTCCGGGATTCGTTCTTTTCAATACAGAGAATATTTTCCAAGCGTATATGGGGAGCCGCATCAATCATTCTGGAGCTTGTATAATATTTTAAACCCCTGTCCTTCTATTGATTTCTCAATTTCGGCTGTGTTCAGGGAATTGATGCCGATGACCACAGCGCTTTTGCCGTTGGCTCCGCGATATACCGCTACATGACTGATATTGGCGCCGTAATTTCCAATGATGCTGGTAAGGTTCGACATGATCCCGGGCGCATCATCAGCTTCAATGGTCAGTCTGGTTCCCGGCTCACGAAAGCCCAAAAGCTCTATAAAGGAATCAAATATATTGCTTTCCGTGATGATGCCAACCAGCTTGCCATTATCAACAACAGGCAGGATACTCACATGGTGATCGCGCATTAAGATCGCAGCTTCCTCAAGAAGAGCGCCGGATTGTATGCTAATAGGATCTTTTGTCATGACTTTGCTTATTTTTGTCTTTGCAAGGAGATAGTTGATCTCACCTACACTTAAGCTGGTCGCCTTGGAAGGAGAAGCCTGAGCAATATCCTCTTTGGAAACAATTCCTACAAGCTTGCCGTTTTTTATTACCGGCAGCCGTCTGACTCCATGCTGGGCCATTATTTCATTTGCTTCTGGAATTGTTTGATCAGGAGAGATAGTAAATGGGTTTGCAGTCATTTTGCTTTTTACAAACATAATTCTAACCTCCTAAATAAGCTTTTTTGATTTCATCACTCTCCATCAGGTCCGCACCCGTCCCTGAAAGAACGATGGACCCTGTCTCCATAACATAGGCACGATGTGCAATCTGCAGTGCCAGACTAGCGTTTTGCTCCACCAGAAGAATGGTAGTGCCAGCCTTGTTTATATCTTTTATTATATCAAAGATTTCCTGAACAAGTATAGGGGCAAGTCCCATCGAAGGCTCATCTAAAAAAAGTATTTTGGGTCGGCTCATGAGCGCCCTGCCAATGGCAAGCATCTGCTGCTCTCCGCCCGACAGGGTTCCGGCAGCCTGCTTTTTCCGTTCTGATAGAATGGGGAATTTATCATAAACCATCTTTAGGTCATTTTTAATATTCTCTTTATCCCTTCTTAGGTATGCGCCCATTTCGAGGTTTTCCAGAACCGACATAGCCGAAAAGACACGGCGTCCTTCGGGAACCTGGGATATACCCATTTGCACTCTTTCCTGAGCCGACTTGGAGGTAATATCAGCCCCATCCAGCAGGATCTCCCCATTGGTGGGCTTTTTAAGGCCTGAGGCCGTGCGGAGAGTAGTGGTCTTTCCGGCGCCGTTGGCGCCAATGAGGGTAACAATTTCCCCATCGTTGACTGTTAGGGAAATCCCTTTAAGGGCGTGGATCACACCAAAATGAACATTTATATTTTTAATCTCAAACATGACTGGCCTCCTCGCCCAAATAGGCCTCAATGACCCGTTTATTTGATTTAATCTCGTCAGGAGTTCCGTTGGCAATAACCGTCCCGTAATCCAGCACATAAATCCGCTCGCAAATTTTCATGACCAGTGACATATCGTGCTCAATTAAAAGGATGGTCAAATTGAATTCCCCACGGATCCATTCGATCAGCTCTGTCAGCTGGGCAGTTTCCGCCGGGTTCATACCCGCAGCCGGTTCGTCTAAAAGCAGCAGGCTTGGGTTGGTTGCCAGGGCACGGGCAATTTCAAGATGACGCTGCTCACCATAGGAAAGGTTCTTAGCAAGCTCATCTTTTTTATCCTCCAGCTTAAAAATTTTCAAAAAATCGGTGCTCTCTTGAACAAGCTTCTTTTCTTCTCTGACATAGGAGGGCAGGTGGAAGAAGCTGGCCGCAAGCCCATATTTCACATTCTGATGCATGGCAATGCGAACATTGTCCAAAACGGTCAGCTCCTTAAACAAGCGAATGTTTTGGAAGGTTCTGGCCACTCCGGCTTTGCAAATGGTATAGGGTTTTAAACCCTGCATGGATTTTTCCTTGCCATCTTTATTCAAGGTAATTTTACCCGATGTGGGCACATACACGCCGGTTAAAAGATTAAACAGGGTTGTTTTCCCGGCGCCATTGGGCCCGATCAATCCCACCAGCTCGCCCTGGTGAATTTCCATATTCACATTGGAAACGGCCGTTAAGCCGCCAAAGGATTTAGTTAATTTTTTTACAGTCAAAATCGCCATACTAAACCCTTCCTTTCCTGGATTTTAATTTGTCGCCCAGTTTGCTGAACATTGCCATCGACAGTTCTTTAGAACCCATCAGCCCCTGGGGGCGGAAAATCATAATAACGACTAAAATGAGCGCATACAAAACCATGCGGATCTCAGAAAACGACTGGAGAATGGTGGAAACCAAAGCCAGTAAAATGGCTGAGATAACCGAGCCCGATATACTGCCCAAGCCTCCTAACACCACAATGACCAAGACATCGATGGACTTTAAAAAGCCAAATGTATCGGGCTTCAGGAAATAGAAAAAAGAAGCATACAGGGCTCCTGCAATTCCCGCAAAAAATGCGCCGATGGTAAAGGCAATGACCTTATATTTGGTAGTATTTATACCCATGGCCTCCCCGGCGATTTCATCCTCCCGGATAGAAATACAAGCCCGCCCATGAGAGGACCGGATAAAGTTTGATATGATTAAAATGGTGCCCGCTGTGAAGATAAACAGCCAAAACCAGTTGACAAAGCGCGGGATACCGTTTAATCCTGCGGCGCCATTAGTGATGTCCAGATTCAAAAAAATAACCCGGATGATTTCAGACATTCCCAACGTGGCAATAGCCAGGTAATCTCCCTTCAGACGAAGAGTGGGCAGGCCTACCAGACAGCCTATTACCGCAGCCGCCAGGGCCCCCGCAAATACACCGATGATAAATT
>DOHN01000126.1:5799-10082 GCA_003535195.1 Ruminiclostridium sp. | reverse complement strand
AAATACACCGATGATAAATCCCTTCACGGTGGCATCCCTCATGGTGATGATAGCGCAGGCATAGGCTCCAATGGACATAAAGCCCGCATGCCCCAGAGAAAACTGGCCCGTAAAACCGGTAATGAGATTAAGGCCGACAGCCAGAATAATATTAATGCAAATCGTGGCCAGAGTGGCCTGAAGATAGGCATTAATGATGTTAAACGATACCAGTAGCTGAATGATCACGAAGGTGAGCAAAAGTAAAACGAGCTTCTTCATTCCGCGGACTTCAAATAATTTTTTCAATTCTGTTACACCTTCTCCCTGACATTTTTGCCGAGCAATCCTGTGGGCTTCACGATAAGCACCAGAATCAGTATTGCAAAAACTACAGCATCCCGGTACATAGAGTTTCCGTATCCTGAAACAAAAACCTCGATAATGCCGATTACATACCCGCCTATCATGGCTCCGGGGATTATACCAATGCCTCCGAAAACGGCCGCAATAAATGCTTTCAGTCCTGGAAGCGTACCCATCAGCGGGTTAATCGAGTTATAATACACCCCCACCAGAATACCGGCTGCGCCGGCTAAGGCAGAGCCCAATGCAAAGGTAAAGGAAATGGTAGTATTGACATTGACGCCCATCAGCATGGCAGCATCCTGGTCCAGGGAAACCGCCCGCATGGCTTTGCCGATCCTGGTTTTCTTCACAATAAACTGCAAAAGGATCATTAGGATAACTGTAATACCCACAATGAGAACCTGCTGCATTGTAATGGTAATATTGGCCAGTTTAAAAGTTTTGACCATGATTCCTCTCATGGCCGGATAGGAGCGCACGGTAGGCCCTACAATAAACATGGTGCCATATTCCAAAAATAATGAAACGCCTATGGCGGTAATTAACACTGCTATTTTGGTTGCATTGCGCAAGGGCTTGTAAGCTATTTTTTCAATAGCCACCCCAAGCAAAGTGCAAAATACCATGGCAATCAGCAAAGACGATACAAATCCCAAGCGAAGTGATGTCATACAAAAATAACCGATGTATGCCCCTATCATATAGACATCGCTATGAGCAAAATTGATGAGCTTAATAATACCATAGACCATGGTATACCCCAAAGCTATCAGCGCATAAATGCTGCCTAACGATATGCCGTTGATAATCTGCTGCAAAAGCTGTTCCAAAATTTTTCCCTTCTTTCCATATCGATCTCTTCTTAAGAGCTATCCATGGTTCTTAAATAAATGGATATAAGTGGGGCAAACATCCCCACTTATATAATAAAACGATTCCCAATTATTTTGCAAACATTATTGGGCGACTTTCTCACTGCTTGCCTGAACACCGTTTTCCAAACCGATAACAACGGCTTGCTTTACAGGGTTGTGGTTTTCATCAACACTGAAGGAACCGGTTACGCCGGCAAAGTCGGTGGTCGCGGCCAGGGCATTCTTGACAGACACCCCGTCCAGTTTTTCAGCGCGGGCAATACCATCGGCAACAAATTTGGCAAGGTCGTAGCCCAGTGCGTTAAAGGCATCGGGTTCTTTATTGTATTTGGCTTTAAAATCTTTGATAAACTCCTGTACCAGCGGATCCTGGTCAAGTGATGAATAGTGGTTGGAGAAATATACATTGTTCAAGGCATCCGCTCCGGCCAGTTCAACAAGCGTAGGGGAGTCAAAGCCGTCGGCGCCTAAAATCGGGACATTGATACCCTGAGCACGAGCCTGCTTGATGATAAGTCCGGCTTCGTTGTAATAGCCCGGAATAAAGATAACATCGAAGTCGTCACTTTTTATACTTGTGAGAATGGCGTTAAAATCGGTATCCTTTGCCACATACGCTTCCTGAGCAACAATGGATCCGCCGCCTGCTTCAAAGGTCTCGATGAAGTTTTTGGCAAGGCCCTTGCCATAGTCGCTGGAGCTGTCCATGATGACAATGGCTTTCGTCTTGGACAGATTATTCAGCGCGTAATTTGCCATGGCTGTTCCCTGGTAGGAGTCGCTAAAACAAATACGGAAGGCGTATTCCTTTACGCCGGAAGCATCCACCGTAACATCATCTGCAGTGGCAGAGCCTGATGCAACAGGAACCTTATTCTGCAATGATACAGGAATGGTAGCCTTAAAGCTGCCGGAGGTTGCAGGCCCTAAAACAGCGACAACCTTATCCTGGGTCGTGAGCTTTGTGGTAAGCGTGGTGGCTTCGGCAGGGTCTGATTTATTATCGCACTTTACAGCCACAAGCTTTTTGCCGCCAATTCCTCCTGCGGCATTGATCTGTTCAATAGCCAGCTCAATGCCTTCTACAGAGCTTTGCCCGTAGGTTGCTACATCACCGGAAAGCTCATAGTTAATGCCGATTTTGATCTCGTTTGCATTTACAGATCCGCCGCATCCGGCTAAAAGCGTCATAGCTAAAGCAACTAAAAGAATAATGCTCAAAGTTTTCTTCATTTTACTCTCTCCTTTATAAATTTTTATATTCGATACATTTTCCCCGGCAAAGGGGGAAATGTATATTTTTAAGTGAAACATTTCATAACAAGGCCTCGATAATATTAAAAAAGCTCTGTCTCTAAAACTATAGAGACAGAACTTCATTGTCCTGCGGTACCACTCTTCATTGCCGCCAAAATAGGCAACCACTCCCTAACATATCTTCGCCGGTGCTCCAATATGTTAACATGATAACGGTTGTTAGCCGGTCCCACTTACTAAACCCTGCCGTTCAGCTGACTGCTCATGGGGGATTTTTCACACAGACTTGAACCTTATCTCTCAGCAAATAATAAGTTTTCTGTAGTTTTCGCCCTATGCTATTTTCCCAATCAACGCAATAAAATATAATGTTTCTGCTAGTTTATACTCTAAAATGGTTCTTGTCAATAGCCTTGTGAAAATTAAGCAAATTGCATTATTTTTAGTTGATTTTCAGCTTGTCCATTGGGTCAGATTGCTGGTTTGCTTTATCAGCATGGGCTCGGCGCCTAACTTTTTGGCCATTTCTCTGCAAGCCTCATACTTTGTTTTGTTATACCCTCCGGTAAGCGTAGAGCGGATCAATAAATTTTTGGGCGTATCCAGCGGCGACACATATTCAACGGCTGAAACCGAATAGCCAAACGCCTCTAAAATCATACACCGGAGACCGTCTGTCAATACATCGGCCAGCCTGGCCTTGAATACACCATGCTTGATAATGTCTTTAAAGGGCTCATAGGCGTATTGATTCAAAAGCTCACTGTGACAGCAGGGTACGGCGATGATCCCCCTGGCCCTGTTTCGAATGCCATAGGCCAGGGCAAAGTCAGTGGCCACATCACAGGCATGAAGGCTGATGACAAGATCCGGCTGGACTGCTCCGCCTTCCTCTTCATACAAAAGAGTTCTGATATCCCCCTTTACAAAATTCATGTTCCGGTAGCCTAATTTTTCTGCTATTGCCTTGGAAGATACAATGACACCCTCCTTGATATCAATCCCTGTGAATCTGCAGTTGATCTTCATAACCTCTTTCAGGTAATAGTTAAGGACGAAGGAAAGATAAGATTTTCCGCAGGCACAGTCTACGATTTTCAGTTCATTCCGGCTTTTGGCAAGCTCCTTCAGCATAGGCTCCAGAAGCTCTACAAAATGATCGATCTGGTTATATTTCCGGATCATATCATTTTTGATCTTGCCGTTTTCCGCCATGATACCTATGGCCTTTAAAAGGTCGTCGGCCCGGCCTGGTTTAATGAGGTATTCCCGACCCGATACAGTACCGGCTTCCACATGCCCCTGAAAGAGCTTTTCTTTATCTTCCTCCAGGCGCATGGTCTTCATGGTGACATTTTTAGAATCCGCTTCAATAACCAAGGCCTCTCCCCTAGTCCTGTAAGTCAGGGTTACCTGCTCAAACTTTTCTGAAAAATCCGCTATTATTTTGGGAAACTCTTCCGCCGAAGCAATCAGGCTTCTCCCCTCAAATAATATTTTCAGTCCATTCTCTTCCCATTGGCAGCTCATCGGAAATTTTCTGGTCCCCGATTTGAATTCCCCGGTCAATCCTTCAAAGTAGTCTATTTCATCGGTCAGCCGGTAGGCTATTCCCTGAAGCATCAGATTCAGTTTCTGTATTGCCTGTTTGTCCATAAGCCATACTCCTCTTTTTATTGTGAATACAACAAGGTTCCCGGGCCCTAAAACTTCCACCCATAATTCAGCGTCATGAGTGATGTTTCGTACGCCCTCAAGAAAATCCGTCCGGGATTTTATTTGGGTAAGCCAGCAATCCTGCTC
>DOHN01000126.1:0-5676 GCA_003535195.1 Ruminiclostridium sp. | reverse complement strand
AATCCTGCTCCGCTTACGCACTGAAACCTCACTCTGCCGCTTTTTGACGTTATTATAATTCAGCGCCATGAGTGATGTTTTGTGCTCCGCCCAGAATCACAACCTCTTCCGGGGTTAATTCCCTGAACTCCCCCGGCTTTAAGGCTTCATCCAGCCATACTTCCCCGATCCTCAGCCGTTTCAGTTCCTGGACTGTGCTTCCGGCAGCCTTGAACATACGCTTCACCTGGTGAAACTTCCCCTCATAAATTTCCACCTGCGCCGTCACAGGGCATTCGGATATCATCCGAAGCTTTGCGGGCATCGCCTTGTATCCGTCATCCAGCACAATGCCGTTTTCAAAATCCCGGATGGCCTCATGGCCGGGAAAAGAGTCCAGCTTTGCCTCATAAAGCTTCATCACATGCTTTTTGGGCGAAATCACGTTATGGGCAAAAACCCCGTCATCGGTAATGATCAGGAGTCCCTCCGTATCCCTGTCCAGCCTTCCCACCGGGAAGACATTCCGGCGCCTGATATTTTCAGGAAAAAGGTCCAGAACGGTTGCAAGGGTTTTATCCTCAGTGGCCGTAATAAGGCCTTTGGGCTTATTGATCATATAGTAAACAAATTTCCGGTACAGAACCGGTTCACCGTTTATGGCAATTTGATCTTTTTCAGGGTCTATATGGGCTCCCGGGTCTTTTTCGGGCTGGTTATTAACCCTAACACAGCCTTTTCTGATCAAGGCCTTCAGCTCACTCCGGGCAGCGATTCCCTGATCTTTCAAAAATTTATCCAGGCGCACGTCCATTCAGCTCATCCTCCAGCCTTTGGGATATAGGTTTTTAAGAGTTCCGGCATCCAGCTTTGCCCAGCCCAGCGGATAATCCTCCATACAGACCAGCTGATAGCCCTTTTCTCCCGGGGCAAACAAGGTTTCACCCTTTAAATAGCGTATGATATTATGGTCTTCCCGGTTAAACCGGATGACTTTCATAAAGCAGTCGGCCTTATAAGACATAGCCAGGGATTGAGACGGCTCAAAACGGCCTTTCTGGTACTCTCCCAGATACAGGCCCGCCTTTTCCCATTTGACAGGCGGAAGTTGATCCATAAAAGGCGGCAGACGGTACAGGCTATGTCCCCTCAGATGATATACACCGTTTTCAGCCCCCCTTATATTCTCCCCGGCAAACCTGAAAAAAGCCTGCGAAGCCTCTTCAGCCTCCTTGGAGGTATAAGCGGTGATGGGCGCAGAAGCCCCGTTGCCGGGTTTTATTCCATTCTTAATCAAGCGGCAAACAAAATGCCCCTCCCCTTTTGCCCGGTGGGGCCAGAGCCGGAGGCCCCCGTTTAAGGAGGGATCTTGGGATTCGGTCCAATGCCCCCGGGAGGGTTCAAATCCGCCAATGGACTCTAGCCTTTCCACTTGGAGGTCATAGTTCTTAATAAGAAACTCTATATTCCTCTCATTTTCTTCGGGGTTGAAGGTGCAGGTCGAATAAACCATGGCGCCTCCCGGTTTTAGCATATCATAGGCGGCAGCCATAATCTCTCGTTGCAGTAAAACGCATTCAGCGGTTTTATAGCGAGTATAGCTTTGTATGGCGTCCCTGTCCTTCCTGAACATGCCTTCGCCGGAACAGGGGACATCCAGAAGGATCTTATCAAAAAATCCCGGATAGATAGTCTGGAGCTTTTGAGGTGTTTCATTGGTGACAAAGGTATTGGTCAGGCCCGCCAGTTCAACATTTTTGACCAGAGCCTTTACGCGTTTTGGGTTGATGTCATTGGTTACCAAAAGGCCCTTGTTTTGCATGTGACTGCCCAAATGTGTGGTTTTTCCGCCAGGCGCGGCGCATAGGTCCAGAACCTTTTCCCCGGGCTTCGGCAATAGAGCCTGAGCCGGCATCATGGCGCTTGGTTCCTGAATATAATAGAGACCTGCATGATAGGCCGGAAACTTGCCGAAGGACTCGCCTTCGGGATAATAAAACCCCGGAGCCCAGGGAATTGCTTCAAAACCCCGCTCCATGAAGCTCAAAAACTCTGCAGGCTGTATTTTCAGGGTATTCACCCTGAGGCCGTAATATCTTGTTTTATCAAAGGACTCTTTAAACGCCTGATATTCTGAATCTTCCATCAGGCTTCTAAAGTTATCCTTAAAAAATTCGGGTAATTTCATCCCCAATATTTCTCCTTGTCCACCGGATATTGTCAGGGGCTCTGGCACTTCCCATCTATCAGCAAAGTTTAGCCGGGGAACCCTTCCCCTGAGAATCCGTAAAAGCCGCCTTTTATGAGGAGCTTGGCCCGTTCGGCTGTTTTGCCGCCGCTGTTTAGAGCCTCTTTAAGAAAATCCGGGTGCTCTTTTAAAAATCCGGTCATAGATTCTTCGGGATTTTCTATATAATCCAGAACCAGAGCCAGCTGGTCATGGTCGATATACCCCTTCTCGCCGGCTTTTTCAAAAATACCGGAGCTAATTTCCACCAGAGCATGGGATTCCACATTGAGCTTTCTTAGGACCTCAGCACCTCCCTGGAGCCTGTCCACCACGACCACACTCCAGCACATGAAACCGTTCAATTGCCTGATAGCGGGCACCCAGGCCCTCTCATAGCTCGAAGCGGTGGTGATCAGATCAGCCACATGCAAAACCCGGGCGCCACTTAGATCTTCTGCAGATTCTGCTTGCCCGTTCTGCCAGACAACGGCCGAAAGATCCTTGAAAAGGGTTATATGAGGCTTATCCAGCAGATCTGCAACCAGAAAGGAAAAGAACCAGTCCCTTCTTTCCCCTCCCGAAACATAATCGATCTCTTCTACATTCAAATGCTCTTTAATATATCCGGCAAGGGTATCAATGGTCCCCTTGTACACAGGATCCGAATCATAGCTTGCCCTTGAGATCCTGTAAAATTCCTTTGAACAGGCCGTTTTATCCTCTTTAAGCCGGTCGATATCCGCTAAAAATTCATTGGCCTTTGCCTCACTGCCATAGAGAAAATGGGTATTGACATAATAGGGGCCGATTTTTCCCGATGTATACCAGAAGGGCTTATCCTTCGGGCAGACACGGATGGCATTGGTATCAAAAAGATATCCGATCAATTGGTTATTCATACGCTTTTCTCCTTTGATTTTTTATCCGATAAGGGCGCCGATCAGCTCTGTCACCGAATGTACCCCGTTTTCTCTCATATAGGCTTCCAGGCCGTCAATGGTCTCCACCCAGACCAAAGGATTCACAAAGCCTGCCGTACCTATCATGACGGCTGAGGCTCCCGCTAACAGGAACTCCACCGCATCTGTTCCACAGGAGATTCCGCCCATGCCGATGATGGGGATTTTTACCGCCTTGGAGACCTGGTATACCATTCTTAAGGCCACAGGTTTGACTGCAGGACCTGAAAGGCCTCCCGTAATATTGCCCAATACGGGCCTTCGTGCTTTTGCGTCGATTGCCATACCCAGAAGGGTATTGATCAAAGAAACCGAATCTGCTCCGGCGTCTTCAGCTGCCCTGGCAATTTCGGTGATATCAGTCACATTGGGAGTCAGCTTCACAATAAGGGGCTTTTTGGCATACTTTTTTGCCCGGGCAACCACTTTACCCACCCCTTCCAGCGTACTGCCAAAGCTCATGCAGCCCTCTTTGACATTGGGGCATGAAAGATTGAGCTCAATGGCATCCACATCGCTGTCCGAAAGGATCTCCACCATATTCTCATATTCTTCCACAGTATTCCCTGAGGCATTGGCAATAATGGCCGTATCAAATTTACGGATAAAGGGAATTTCTTTTTCAATAAATGCATGAACACCCGGATTTTGCAATCCCACGCTGTTTAAAATTCCGGCAGGAGTCTCGGCAATGCGGGGCGGCGGATTGCCCTTCCGCGGCAGGGGTGTCAGGCCTTTTACGGCGATGCCGCCCAGTCTTCCCAGGTCGAAATAATTGCTGTATTCCCGTCCAAAGCCGAAAGCGCCAGAGGCTGCAATCACAGGATTTTTAAGCTTCATTCCGGCAAGATTCACTGCAAGATTAAGACTTTTGTTCATAAAAGACTCCTCAATTGGTTATTTAAAATACTACTTCATAGCCGTCAAACACCGGCCCGTCCTTGCAAACATGGGAATAATCCCAGTCGTCACCTTTTTTTGTTTTGCAGGCGCAGACCAGACAGGCCCCGATTCCGCAGCCCATGCGCTGCTCCATGGATACTTCACAGGGGATATTGCGCTGTCGGAGTATTTCTACCCCCCGCTTCATCATTATTGAAGGTCCGCAGAAATAAACCATATCCACAGGCTCTTCCTGCACCCTCTTTTCCAAAATCGAGGTGACAAAGCCCTTTTCGCCATAACTGCCGTCATCGGTGGCAATGATGAGTTCATCACAATGTTCTTTAAATTCGTCCTCCAGCACTACAACGGCCCGGGATCTGAATCCTAATATGGCTGTCTTTTTGAGGGCCGGGTGATCCTTTAAAAGCTGGAGCAATGGGAATATGCCAATTCCCCCGCCGACCACCACGATGTTACGGTGCTCAGCATGCAATGTAAAGCCATGCCCCAAAGGCCCCATGACATCCATTTCATCTTCCGGCCGGAAAGCGCAGAGCAGCCCGGTGCCCTTGCCCCGGACCTGATATACGATATCAAAAGTCTTGTTTGCACGGTCAACGGAACAGATGCTGATGGGCCTTCTCAAGTAGGCATCCAAGCCGTCAAAACATTTGATATGGATAAACTGGCCGGCCTGAGCCGTATTTGAAATGATCTCCGATTCAAAACGAATCAAAAAAGTATTCTCATTGAGGGGTCTGACCATTTTTATTTTTTCCGACTTCATCTTCTGTCTCCTCCGGGGGTCCATTGCTAATGGTATTATACCAGACAAAAATATACAGGAATATGGTCTGCTTCCTAAAATTCTACATCGTAAACCTTATTACATTATAAATATTGATCAGCACAATGGCTGCCATTAAAGAAATAAAGAGCTTATTCACCGTTTTGGAGTCGATTTTCTTATTGATTCTGCCTCCGATCATTCCGCCTGCTACTCCGCCTGCCACCATGAGAAGAAGAGCTAAAGCATTAAACTCCGGCACTTCATGGCTGATCACGGTGCCCGATAAACTGGCAAGCTGAGAAAACATGATGATATACAGGGAATTTGCCGCAGCCTGTTTGGTCCCCATGGAAAAGAAAAAAGAAAGCATCACGATATTGATGGGTCCGCCTCCAATCCCCAGAAATGCGGAGATCAGGCCTAAAACTAACCCAATTGCCATACATGGGGCAGCATGCTCTATGTGGTGGGTTTTTATTTTATCCGCTTTAATCGTGTATATCAGCGTTCCTATAGTGATGATAATTAAAATTGCGGCCTGAACCGCCCCAACTCTGCCCTTATCAGGAAACACTTTATAGATCAGCTGAAATAAACTTTTGCCCGCCAGCCCCCCAGCTGCGGCTCCTATGGCAAGCAGTGTTCCTTTGCGGATTTCAATCACATTATTTTTATTTCTGATAGATTTCAAAACAGAAATAATGGACATGGATAAAACTGTACAGCCTGATAAAAAGCTCCCGGTACTTACACCTACAGCGCCCGTGGCATCCAGTACCGGCTTGATGATTACCCCTCCGCCAATGCCGCAGATAGCTCCCAGAATAGAAGCA
>DOHN01000132.1:4488-5012 GCA_003535195.1 Ruminiclostridium sp. | reverse complement strand
TTTCTTTGTTTTAAAAAACAACAGGGAGTTTAGCAGCCAGCGTGCCAATGATTTGCTGAAGCTTGTAGAAAAGCAGCTTGAAAAATGCGAAAAAAGGCTTGCAGTCAATTTGCAGACCTATGAGTCAAGCAAAGGTTTTGGGGACCTGCGGCTTTACGGCGAGCTGCTTACCGCCAATATTTATACATTATCCAAGGGAATGGACCGAGCTTTGGTCAGCAATTACTACAGTGAATCGGGGGAGACCGCAGAAATTCCTCTGAGCATTGACAAAACCCCGCAGCAAAACGCTCAGGCCTACTTCAAAAAGTACAATAAAGCCCGCACGGCCTTCAAGTATTCAGAAAAGGAAATCGAGGTCTTAAAAGCTGAGATCACCTATCTTGAAAGTGTCATCTTCGCTATTGAAAACGCCGGCAGCCCGGAAGAGCTGGCTCAAATCCGTTTGGAACTCTATGAGCAGGGCTATCTTAAAGCAGCCGACAAAAGGGGGCATAAAGGCGGGAAAAGCAGGAGGCCGCAGG
>DOHN01000132.1:3898-4364 GCA_003535195.1 Ruminiclostridium sp. | reverse complement strand
AGCAGCTGACAAAAAAGGGCATCGAGGCGGGAAGAGCAGGCAGCCGCAGGCCGTGCAGATTCTTCCACTAAAGGTCATTTCATCGGAAGGATTTGAAATCCTCATTGGCCGCAATAACAAGGAAAATGACAAGCTCACCTTGAAAACTGCACGTCATGAGGATATATGGTTTCATATAAAAAACTTTCCCGGCTCCCATGTAGTCATACGCACCGAGGGCAGGGAAGTTCCTGATTCCGCACTGGTAGAAGCTGCGCAATATGCTGCCTGGTATTCAAAAGCCCGATCCGCCCCCAAGGTTGAAGTAGACTACACCGCCGTACGCAATGTGAAAAAGCCTTCCGGAGCAAAACCCGGCATGGTCATTTATGTCAATTACAATACCCTTTCGGTGGCGCCAAAAAAGCCTCAGTAATTGTTGAGGAGACTATATGACAGTACTGTCGTATAGTCTCTCTTGAATCAA
>DOHN01000132.1:1189-3814 GCA_003535195.1 Ruminiclostridium sp. | reverse complement strand
GGTAGCGCCAAAAAAGCCCCAGTAAATTTACTAAGGGGACCATTTCTATGACAGCATTGTCAGAAATAGTCCCCTTGAATCAATCCTGTAAGAACTCTTAGAATATCCGCTCGCAGATCTTGCGGATGCTGTAATACACCTTTTCCTTGTCAATGGTCTTAAATTCACCATTCTCATAGAGAATACGGCCGTCCACCATGGTCAGGCATACATCGGAGCCTTCTGCTGAATAGGCCAGGGCCGAAATAGGATTGTGAAGCGGCATAAAGTGAGGCTTGTCCAAATCCAGCAAAATGAGATCCGCCTTTCCGCCTGCTTTAACAATGCCTAAATCCTCCCTTCCAAGAGCCTTTGCACCATTTACTGTGGCCATTTTCAGCGATTCGGCCGCGCTTATCAGAAGCGGATTTAGTGTGGTGCCCTTATGGATCAGGGCGGCCCGGTTAATTTCCTCAAACATATTTAGATTATTGTTGCTGGAAGCCCCGTCAGTACCCAAAAGGACATTGACGCCGTCGGCCATGGCCGCAGGTACCGGCGCTACCCCGCTTGCCAGCTTCAGATTGCTGGTGGGATTATGGACCATGGATACACCTTTTTCTTTCAGCAGCTCAAGGTCCTCACCGGTAACCCATACACAGTGGGCGGCAACCGTTTTTCGGTCAAATACTCCCAGGTCGTACAGATGCCTGGCCGGTGTTTTGCCAAAATTTTTAAGGCTGTCCTCATGCTCCACTTTGGTCTCATCTAGATGAACATGGATGGGCGCTTCATATTTTTCAGCCGCATCCCGGATCGCTTCGATATACTCGGGCGAACAGGTGTAAATAGCATGGGGCGCAAAAGCACCCGTAATTCTGCCGCCGGCGGCGCCGTTCCACTTTTTATAAAATTCAATGCTTTCATTCAGGCTCTTATTCTCTGAAAAGTCCGGTCCTTTATCCTGGCCTGTCATACCTCTGGAAAGCTGGGCCCGGATTCCTGAAAGCTCCGCAGCCCTCGCGATATCATCCATAAAAAAGTACATATCAATAAAGCATGTGGTACCGGTAGCCAGCATTTCCATGATGCCCAGCTGGGTGCCCCAATGGACGTCCTCCCCCGTCAGCTTGCCCTCAGCAGGAAAGATGTGATCAAAGAGCCAGGTCTGCAGGTTCATATCATCGGCGAAATTTCTTAAAAGGGTCATGGGTACGTGGGAGTGGCCGTTTATAAGGCCGGGCATCAATAGCTTTCCCTCAGCATCAATGATTTGCGCTCCCTCTGTTAATTCAGGACTCAGGCTGCTGCCCATAGCTTTGATCCGGTCACTTTCAACAAGCACATGACAGGATTCTAAAACGTCGAGCCCCTCATTCATGGTGACAACCAACGCATTTTTAAATAGATACTTCATGCTTTTTCCTCCATTACGGTATCTTTAAAGCCTTCCCGATACAAAGCCGCATACGCTCCGTTTTTTTCTATCAGCTCATCGTGGGTTCCCTGCTCTTCTATGCCTTTGGCCGTGAGCACCACAATATTATCGGCATTTTTAATGGTCGAAAGCCTATGCGCTATAATCAGGGTAGTTCTTCCTTTCGCCAATTTATTCAAGGATTCCTGCACCAGCCTCTCGCTTTCATTATCCAAAGCAGAGGTGGCTTCATCTAAAATGAGTATGGACGGGTTTTTTAAAAAGGCGCGGGCAATGGATATACGCTGTTTCTGGCCGCCCGAAAGTTTGACGCCCCGCTCTCCCACATAAGTGTCATAGCCGTTTTCCAGCTCCAAAATAAATTCGTGGGCATTGGCCAGTTTGGCCGCCTCAATCACTTCATCCATGGTGGCATCAGGTTTTCCGTAAAGTATATTTTCGACAATACTGCCCGAAAACATATAGACATCCTGCTGAACCATTCCAATATTTTTACGCAGTGATTCCAGCGTCAGGTTTCTGATGTCCTTTCCGTCAATGGTGATGGAACCTTCATTGACCTCGTAGAAGCGCGGGATCAGGCTGCAGAATGTGGTTTTTCCGCCCCCGGAGGGTCCCACCAGCGCCAGTGTCTGCCCTTTCTCAATGGTCAGATTAAGTTGTTTTAAAACAGCGGTTCTGTCATTATAGCTAAAGGATACATTATCGAACCGGATCTCGCCCCGAACGCCGGTAAGCTCCTCTGCATCCTCGCGGTCAATAATGTCAGGCTTTGTGTCGAGAATCTCTATAAATCTTTCAAATCCGGACATTCCCCGCTGGAAAGTCTCGGTAAAGTTAACCAGCCTGTCAATGGGATTTAAAAAGACATTAATAAAAAGAATATAGGTCACCATATCGGCAGTTGAAATTTCTCCCCTGCTCAGGAAAATGCCCCCCAGCAGCAGGACGCTCAAATACAAAATCCCCTGAAGAAGCTGGTTGCCCGAGTGGAACCTGCCCATGATGGAATAACTGTTTTCCTTGGTTTTCAAAAATTGTTTATTGCCCTCATCAAACTTGCAGATCTCCATATCCTCATTGGCAAAAGACTGAACCACACGGATTCCCGCAAGGCTGTCCTGGGCTTTGGCATTGACCACAGCGATTTTTTTGCGGTTATCTGCAAAAGAGGTCCGCATTTTAAGGTTGTAAAAGCATGTGAATGC
>DOHN01000132.1:440-959 GCA_003535195.1 Ruminiclostridium sp. | reverse complement strand
AATTTTCACAACAGAAATAAAAATGTCTTCCGGGCCGTGATGAGCCAGCTCCGAAATATCAAACAGATCATTGGTAATACGTGACATCAGCTTGCCGGTATTGGCGTCATCATAATAGGAAAAGGAAAGCTTCTGAAGATGGTTGAAAAGATCGCTCCTCATATCCGCTTCCATACGGGCTCCCATAATATGCCCCCAGGAGGTGATATAGAGCTGGCAGTAATATCGGACAATATAGAGCAGCAATAGACCTGCAGACGATATGATGACAATTTGCAGCATATTGGCCGGCCGCTTGCTGTAGACTTCATCCATCAGGTAGTTGACCAGGGACGGGAAAAAAAGATCAATGCCCGACAGTATGAGCGCACAAAACATGTCCATGAAAAACAGCCCCTTATAAGGGCCATAGTATGTGATAAATCTGCGAAGTTTTTCCATGAATTCTCAGTACCTCAATTGAAAATTATTACTATTATCATTGTAATTCAGTACTATTATAACATGAAATGTTTCAAT
>DOHN01000132.1:0-226 GCA_003535195.1 Ruminiclostridium sp. | reverse complement strand
CCATTCTGATTTCGTTAACAGGTTATCTTAATCATTGCCGAAAAACAAAAATGAATTTCGGCTGCTGTTTTCCGCCTTTCCCATGCATAAATTTTACTCCTTATTCGATTAGTTTTCTATTTATACGGAATAATAAGCCTGGGAAGTGGATTCATTTCTCAGAACCTTGCTGTAAAACCTGGTGAAATAGCCTGCTTATCAGCTTTTTGCCGTTATTTTGCCGATT
>DOHN01000124.1:8109-8403 GCA_003535195.1 Ruminiclostridium sp. | reverse complement strand
TATACCTCATCAGCCCAAAGATCGAAGGCTTCTACTCCTCACCCCTTGGCTTCAAGTACTTCATGTATGCAACCGTAAAGGAATAATATAGGGACATATTACACACCTTATATTTAAGGGGAGAGCATTTTATGCTCTCCCTTTTTTGCTGCCATTGATTGATATTGCTATATTTGAGTATTCAATGGTATAATAACCTCGCCCGTTGCCTAAATAAAAGATTTCGAGATCGCTAAAGCATAATGAACTCGAAAAGCGACAGAGTGATGTTTAGTGCGTAAGCGGAGCAGGATT
>DOHN01000124.1:1580-7901 GCA_003535195.1 Ruminiclostridium sp. | reverse complement strand
ATCACTCATGACGCTAAATTACAGATTAAAGATTTCGAATGGGCGCCCGGAAACATTGGGCCGGACTGAATGATGACCGGCAGACTGATTGATTAAAGCAGGTGAAGAAATGAAAAAAAACAGTTATGATACCATTATTATAGGAGGCGGCACCTCCGGCATCTTTGCGGGCTATGAGCTGCAAAAGCTCATGCCCGATATGGATATCCTAATGCTGGAACAGGGAAACGACATCTATCACCGGAGATGCCCCATCGTGGACAAGAAGGTTGATGCGTGCATCAACTGTGATTCCTGCGGAATTATGAACGGGTTCGGCGGTGCAGGAGCTTTTTCCGACGGAAAATATAATTTCACCACCCAATTTGGCGGCTGGCTGGATGAATACCTGGATCCCCAGGATATTATGAACCTTATTGAGTACGTGGACTCCATTAACGTTGAATTCGGCGCAACCCTTCAGCGGTTTTCCACCAGTACTCCCGAGGCCCGGGAAATATCCAGAAAGGCGCTGTCCCATGACCTGCACTTATTGGATGCAGAGGTGAAGCACTTGGGAACCGAGAACAACAGGAAAATCCTGAGCAGAATCTTTGACTATTTAAATGACCGGATCGAGATCTGCTGCGGCTCTTTTGTCGAGTCCATCGAGAAAAATAACGGTGGATATAGAATTACCCTTTCCGACGGCCAGCAGGCTTGCTGCCGCTATCTCATTGCCGCTCCGGGCCGGTCGGGAGCCGAATGGTTCTCTTCTCAATGCAAAAAGCTGAATCTTCCGCTCATCAATAACCAGGTGGACATCGGGGTCCGTGTGGAGCTTCCCGCTAAAATATTTGAAAGCATTACAGATATTGTTTATGAATCAAAATTTTTATACAGAACAAAGCAATATGGGGACCTGGTGCGTACATTCTGTATGAACCCATATGGCCATGTGGTCAGTGAAAATGTGGACGGAATCATTACAGTAAATGGCCACAGTTACACGGATCCATCCCTTAGAAGTGAGAACACGAATTTTGCCATTTTAGTCAGCAACCGGTTTACAAAGCCATTCAATGAACCCTACCAGTATGGCAAGAGGATCGCTTCCCTTTCCAATATGCTAGGCGGGGGTATTCTGGTACAGCGTTTCGGGGATCTGATAAAGGGCAAACGCACAAATGAGCACCGGCTGGCCCAAAGCTTTACCAGGCCCACCATGAAGGCGACCCCCGGGGATTTGAGTCTGGTGCTGACTAAGAGGCATCTTGATAATATTATAGAGATGATATCGGCTCTGGATCATATCGCTCCCGGAACAGCCAATTATGATACTCTGCTGTATGGTGTGGAAGTTAAATTCTACAGTGCGAGACTGCTGCTAAGCGGTGAGCTGGAGACCGAGCTGCCCGATTTCTTTGCCATCGGTGACGGCGCAGGCATTACCAGAGGCCTTTCGCAGGCTTCTGCCAGCGGCGTTCATGTGGCCAGGACCATATATTCAAGATGCGGTAACCATTAAATAAAAGCCCCGCCCGTTAACGTGAGCCAAAGCTTGCCGGCGGGTTCGGGGAACTTATCATTTTACAGCAATGCCCTCCTCCCATTAGATATGCCTAATAGAAGGAGAGCATTCATGTCGATACAATTCGCTTACTGTTCCATATGCTTTCCCAGGAAACCTGCGGCCGATTGCACAAGCTTTGTCTCCACATCACCCATTTTTGCTTTGGGATCTGTTGAAAGCATGAGCACTGCGCCTATGGCATCCCCTTCTGAGATAATGGGGGAAATCACCTGGCAGGTATATTTAGTTCCGCCCTTTTCATCAGATATTACGGGGATTCTCTGGGCTTCCTGCGATTGCGCCACAAACATATCCCTATTTTCAATGACTTTTTCAATATCGGGGCTTAATGCTTTTTCCAGCAGCTCTTTTTTTGATCCGCCTGATACAGCAATTATCGAATCTCTATCTGCTACGGCTATAATGTGTCCGCTTGTATTGTGCAGGGATTCTGCATAAGCTTCGGCAAAATCCCCCAATTCGCCAATTGGGGAATATTTTTTTAAAATCACTTCACCTTCACGATCGGTATAGATTTCAAGCGGATCACCCTCTCTGATCCTTAAAGTTCTCCTGATCTCCTTGGGAATCACTACCCTTCCGAGATCGTCGATTCTTCTTACAATACCGGTTGCCTTCAAATAATTTGCCTCCTTTCAAACACCCGTTGTCTATTTGTGTAACATTCATAGTATTGGATGAATTCCATTAATTATGCAGTAAAGTTCGTTGCCTAAACGGCTTTTCCACCTTGCTGGAGGGTAAAAAAAAGAGCATTGTGAAATGCTCTTCGTTCATTGGCAAACTTAGTATTGGTCAAGCTCTTTCAAGATATTCACCGGTTCTGGTGTCAACGCGGATTTTATCACCTTGGCTGATAAAGAGCGGTACCTTAACCTGTGCACCCGTTTCGACGGTTGCGGGCTTATTGGCTCCTGTAGCTGTATCTCCCTTGAATCCGGGCTCAGTATCTGTGACTTCAAGCTCTACAAACATGGGAGGTTCAACACCAAAGACATTATCCTTATAGGACAGAATCTTACAGACAGTATTTTCCTTAACAAAGATCAAAGCATCTCCAATTTGGGACAAATTAAGGGGTATCTGTTCATAGTTCTCCGTGTCCATAAAATAAGCCAAATCTCCGTCATTATATAAATATTCCATATCCCTCCGGACGATCTGTGCTTTTTCAAACTTGTCGGAGGGGTTGAAAGTACGCTCAACTGTTGAACCCGTAATTACATTCTTAATCTTCGTCCTTACGAAAGCTGCGCCTTTTCCGGGTTTTACATGCTGAAATTCAACTATTTGATATACTTGACCGTCCATTTCAAATGTGACGCCATTTCTAAAATCACCAGCAACTACCATATGTTTTGAACCTCTCTCTCAAAATCGTCATTTTTTCTCAAAATACTACCATTTTATATTAAGCTAAAATCAATGCTTATGCAAGGGCAAATTAGAGTATTATAAGGTCTTTGGTGCTGGTTGTGAAGTTCCGGGGCTTGCCGTCTGCCAGCACAACCATATCCTCAATTCTTACTCCGCCGAGACCCTCTACATAAATTCCGGGTTCAACACTGAATACCATGCCGTCCTCCAGGATATCCTCGCTTTTAACCGATACTCTGGGCTCTTCATGTATTTCAATACCTACTCCATGCCCCAGACCGTGGCCGAAAGCTTTACCATATCCTGCCTCTGTAATGATATCCCGAGCAACCTTATCCGCGTCAACAGCCCGCATACCCGAAGTCAAAGCGTCCAGAGCCTCCAGTTGCGCCTTTTTGACAATGCCGTATACTTTTTTCAGCTCGGCGCCTGGTTCCCCTATAAATATTGTTCTCGTCATATCGGAACAATAATTGCGGTAAATAACGCCAAAATCAAGCACCACTGCGTCGCCCTTTTCAATAACCGCATCTGTCGCAGTGCCGTGGCACATAGCCGATCTTTTGCCGGAGGCTATGATGGACTCGAAAGAAGGCCCTTTTGCACCAAATTTTTTCATCATATATTCCATCTCGGCCGCAATTTCAGTTTCCTTCATACCGGGCTTAATAAATTTTAACAGTTCGCTAAAAACTTTATCGCCCAGAAGGACCGCCTGCTGAAGTCTTTCAATTTCATCGGCATCCTTTATAATACGCAGCTTATCCACTTTATTGCCGAGATTTACAAGGGACTTTGCGTTGGGCAGTTTATCCCGGAACGCCTCATATTCGGAAAAAGGCAGCAGCCCCTCAAATCCTAATTTCTCAAGCCGGTTATCTTTAATGAGCTCATTAAGGGTTCCATGGAGGGTATCCTCATATTGGATCGCTTCTATTCCCTCAAACGCCTGCTTCTTTGCCTGAATGGTATAGCGGAAGTCCACTATCAGCCAGGCATTGTCCGGTCCTACCAAAAGGCTGGAGGTGGTGCCTGTAAATCCCGCAAAGTATATGGTATTGGGTCTTCCTGAGATGATTGCCCCATCTAAGTCATTCTCCTTAAGCAGAGTTCTTAATTTTTCCAATCTGTTGTTTGACATACTAACTATTACATCCTTTCTGTTATTTTATAATGTCCGCCCGAAAATCCACATCACTATGTAAAGCGGGGGGATTTTGACCCGATTCTCTTATGAAGCACAAATAAGGCCGCGGAATAGGATTCAGCCCCAAACCCGCTGATCTGCCCCATGCAGACCGGGGCAATAACAGACTTTGAGCGAAATTCCTCCCGGGCATGAATATTGGAAAGATGCACTTCGATGCACGGCAGCTTCACACCGCTGATGGCATCGCGAATAGCCAGGCTGTAATGGGTCAACGCGCCGGCATTTATAATCAGTCCGTCATAACCCGAAATAAAGGCTTCATGGATGCTGTCAATGATTTCCCCCTCATGGTTGGACTGAAAAAAGTCTAATTTTATGCCATAGGACTGAGCTTCTATATCAAGCTTTTTTTCAATATCCTCCAGCGTCTGGCAGCCATAAACATCCGGTTCCCTGGTACCCAGCAAATTGAGATTGGGTCCGTTTAATACCCGAATCTTCATCATAACCTTCAGCTACCTCCTTTTCATCATCAATCATGGCGCCTATAGAGTGAATTAAAGTGTGCCCTCGGGAAAGCCAGCAATCCTGCTCCGCTGACGTACTGAAACATCACTCTGCCACTAAATTGCGAATTAAAACTTCGCATCAATTTACATTTTTCAATTGCTATTATATATTATATACTTAATTATTGTATCTAATTTTTACGAACCCATCAAGAAAACCGCTATAATTATTTACCATCGGATATGGAATAATAATCTATATGAAACGCAGGGGAAGGATTGTGAAATATGCATCTGAAAAGCTTTCTAAAACTGGTGGAGATTCAGACAAAAATTGCCAGTGTCACACCAACTATTTTTGGCGTTCTGTTTACTCTGTACTATTTCCATACCCTAAAACCTCTTCACACACTTTTTTTCTTTATCTCTTTATTGAGCTTTGATATGTTTACAACAGCCCTGAACAATTATAACGACTTTAAAAAGGCGGTAAGGAAAGAAGGATATAATTACGAAGTTCATAATGCCATGGGCCAATTTAACCTGAAAGAAGGCACCGTCGTCGCGACGATTGCCATACTGTTTGCATCTGCTGTCGGTTTCGGCATCCTGACCTTTTTAAAATCAGACTGCCTGGTATTGCTGCTAGGCGTCCTATCCTTCTCCATGGGCATACTTTATTCGGCCGGCCCTGTTCCCATCTCCAGGACAAGCTTCGGAGAAGTTTTTTCCGGCGTTTTTATGGGCCTGGTCATACCGTTTTTAGTGGTCTATATGTCCATTTTCGATCTGGCGCCCATCAGCCTTTCAGTCAATGAATCAACCATTGCCTTCAATCTTCAATGGAAGGTCATTCTCCCCATTGTCCTGGCAGCGCTGCCCAATGTTTTCTGCATTGCAAATATCATGCTGGCCAATAATATCTGCGATGTCGAGGACGACTTTGCCAACAGGCGCTATACGCTGCCCATTCATATTGGTACAAAAAAAGCGCTCAGATTATATGGCGCGCTCTATCTTTTTGCGTATCTGGACATTATCTTATGCGTTGCGGCAGGATACCTGCCCTGGATCTCCCTTTTGGTCCTGGCCGGAGCAGTGCCGGTTTACAAAAACATAAAGGCCTTTTACAGGATCCAGACCAAAAAGGACACCTTCGGACTGACTATTAAAAACCTCATTCTAATCATGTATCCGCTCATTCTGTCCATGGCTGCGGGAATCCTTTTTAAATTATGAGGCTATTCTGCCATGCTGTTCTTCTCATTTTCATAAATTTTCTTTAATGCTGCGGCATCCTCCGCCATGGTACCTCTGGATTCGCAGATGATAACCGGTTCAATCCCGAGGGCTAAAAGAGCCTGAGCCAGGGGATTGAAATCAGGGCCAAACCTTTCGTCCGCATAGGTCCAATGCTTTTTCTCGCCGCTTTTTCCAAACTCAATTCTGCTGAAGTGGATCTGTATATTTTTCATCCTGTTCACACCAAGATGTTTCTTTACCAGTGCAAAAACATTCAAAAAATCTTCCCTGGAATTCATGCCGCCCCGGGTAAGGGCATGCATATGACCAAAATCGATACAGGGTATTAACCTTTCATCCAGGCTGCATAATGCAATGACTTCCTCCAGCGTTCCCAGCTGGTTGGTTTTGCCCAGAACCTCCGGGCAGATGGTAACATCGCCAAGCCCCTGGCTGTCCGCCTCCTTCAA
>DOHN01000124.1:0-1437 GCA_003535195.1 Ruminiclostridium sp. | reverse complement strand
ATGGTATCCAAAGCCAGCTCTATAGCGATTTCCCTCGAAATTCCCGAAACATAACCGGGATGTACGACGATCCGCCCGGCCCCCATTATCTGGGCGATTCTTAAAGTATCGATAATATAGCGGATAGAGTTTTCCCTTTTCCCTATCTCGGTGCTGGAAAGATTAATGTAGTAGGGAGCATGAATGCTCAGCCGGATATCAAACGCCCTGCATTTCTCCCCTATTTCCCCGGCCGTCTTATCCTTTAAATGGATTCCCTTATTGCATTGATACTCATATGCATTAAGTCCCATATTATGAAGCCATTCGGGCATCTGCCACGAATGCTCGAAGCCCTGCCCATAAAAGCTGTCGGAATTGCCCGCAGGCCCAAACCAAATCATAAAATCATCCTCATGCCAAGCTGTTTACTTTATTGCCGGAAATTGAACATACTGCGAAACAATCCTATTCTGCCACAATTCTATAAGGTTTATGGGCAATTCGGTCTATTTGCGTCCATCCGGATATCAATTTATGCATCTCTTCTTATAATCACCAAATCTGTTACAGCATACCGGCTTTCATCGCCTTATAGTTTTCCGTCTCAATAAATAAAGACGCTGAATTTGTTTTTACTTCCAGCCTCAAGGTCTCCACTTCATTTAGAAGGGTGTTTAGCTGAGACTCTGATATTTGCCCTATTTCACGGCTGATCCGCCCTTTTCCCAATTTAAGCTCCGCGGCTTTAAGCTTGCTTTCCGATACCAGCAGCTGGTCCTTTGCTTCCACCAAAGTATGGTATTTCTTTGTAAAAGCCAGGGCGGCGTCTTGCTCCTTGATTTGAAGCTCATATTTTCTCTGATTGCCTGTGATGGAGGAATTCTTCATCTCAAGCTCTTTGGTTTTTATGCTCTTTGCATTTTCTACAGCACTGTCCAAATCTTTCTCAAATTCTATGGAATCGATAAAAGATTTTTCAGCATCCGGCATTTCTCCCAGCGCAAGCTCATCCTTATAGGTAAGTCCTATAAAGCCTTTCAACTGAAGCAGCAGCGCGTCCTTTTGATGAAGGAGGGAAGTACGGGAGGCATCCAGCTCCAAAAGTGAGGTCTCCAGGTCTAATGCATCAATTTTTGCAGCCAGGCCCAGCTCTATATTTTTATTGACCAGTGCCAATTGATCGGCAAGCTGATTTCGTGATTTTTCCAGCTTCTTTAAATTATTGTCCAGCTGGTGATAGAGCACAAACATATTTTGCGCCGTATTGGCCAATGAAACCTGTGCCTGCTCAAAGCTTGACTTGGAGAAATCCAGCTGGTCTTCCAGCGCGCCAAAGCTTTCGTCCAGGCTATCTATCTGAGCGGTGAAATTTCGTACTGTCATCTCCAGAGAAACTGCGGCGGCATTGGCGATCACCTTAATCTCAGGGCTGGAAGCTCCCTGTATGATCTCTTT
>DOHN01000108.1:31897-32152 GCA_003535195.1 Ruminiclostridium sp. | reverse complement strand
GCTTTCGTGGCCACTCTCGGCATGATGCTGTCGCTGAAGGGCGTCACGCTGTTTGTATCCGATAAGCCGCTGCACGGCTTCTCCGACGATTTTCTTTTTATCGGCAAGGGGAGCTGGCTGGGACTGCCGGTATTAATTTACATATTGATCATCGTGGGCTTGCTCTCACACTACCTGCTCAAGCACACCAAGTTCGGCCGGTATGTATACTCCATAGGCGGTAACGCGGATGCAGCGCGAGTCTCGGGCATCAAC
>DOHN01000108.1:31379-31732 GCA_003535195.1 Ruminiclostridium sp. | reverse complement strand
CTGGTGATTGCCTATGCTTATGCAAGCACGCTGGCTGCGCTGACCGGTGTGCTGCTGTCTTCCCGCGTTATGACAGCCCAGCCCACATCCGGCACCGGGTATGAGATGGATGCCATCGCCGGTGTGGTCATCGGCGGTACGAGCCTGGCCGGCGGTGTCGGTACCATCTGGGGCACCATTGTCGGTGCGCTGATCATCGGCGTGCTGAACAACGCTCTCGACCTCATGCTGGTCAACGCATACATGCAGCAGGTCCTAAAGGGCGTCGTTATTGTAGCCGCCGTCGTATTGGATACGCTCCGCCATCGCCACCAATAAGGGATTGATTTCGAAAAGCGCCATGAGTGATGTTT
>DOHN01000108.1:26902-31181 GCA_003535195.1 Ruminiclostridium sp. | reverse complement strand
CGCACAAAACATCACTCATGGCGTTAAATTACGGATCAGGAATTTCGAATGGGCGCCCGGGAATCTTGTTGTTTTCACAATAAAAAGTCCTGCACCCATACACGGGGCAGGACAATATTGAAAACAAAATCCAGGTTACGTTTCGGGCATATTTTCCTTTAACCGGATATCCACTTCGATGAGGATCTTTTTGGACGGCGGATCGATGCCTTTCAGCAGATAGTAGACCAGATATTGGAAAGCCAGGTATCCCTGCTTTTCCAAGTCCTGGCTCAGTGTTGCCCAGACCATTCCCTCCCGAAGCATCCGGAGTATTTCCGGATACAAATCGTGGCAGATGATATGGGTACGGTCCTGCAACCCCAGCTCCCCTATAGCCTTGCCGATACCTTCCGTTCCGGAGGAGGTGGCGTAGATACAATCGATCTGCTGGCGCCGAAGGAGATCTACAGCGGCATGATATAAATCGTGGGCATTCTCACTGCTGTCAACGATCTCCGCGATCTCGACAGCAGGCGCGATTTCGGCCAGATATGCGGTGAAACCGCTGCAGCGGTCATAGATGTTGAGAATTTTTTCGTAGTAACCATTGATGACAGCTATGCGGCCCGAGCCATGAAGGAATGCTTTGGCCAGATGAGCTGCCGTCCGTCCGGCCTTTCTGCTGTCCTGCCCTATGTAGCACAGGGCATCTGTACAGCCGGGATGATCGAAATTAAGCAGCACAACAGGGATGCCGCATTCGGCCAGATCGCTCACAACACCGGGAATGCGCGCGTCGTATAGGGCCTGCAATATGATGCCGTTAATTTTTTGGTGGGCTAAGGTATACAGCATTTCAATCTGCTGATCGATTTGCTCTATATCAAAAATATAGTATTCCACATCGTAACCAAACACACCGACTTCCTGAACGGCCTGCTGGATACCTTGGTGCAGATAGGGTTCGGAATTGACCCGTGAGGAAACGACAGCAATGGTTTTCCTATTTTCCTGGTTACGCAGGGCCCGTCCAATAAAGTTGGGCTGGTAGTCCTTTTCTTTCAGAATCCTCAGAATCTTTTCGCGTACCGCGTCACTGACGCCGGGACGGTTGTGAATAACCTTGTCAACGGTGGATCTGTGGACACCTGCGATCTCTGCAATTTTTTTAAGAGTTATTTTATTCGAACTCATAGGGACTCCTGCAACGATACTGTTAATACATCCAATTTATTCTAGCACCTGCGGCAAAATAAAACAATATTTATAGGGTTTAAAAAGACAAAGTTCATTAAATAAAATCTGACAGGGAGAAAATATTATGGAAAAGAAAAATTCTTTAAAATTCGGTGCGTGTATTGATACGCTCTACACGGAGCTGCCATGGGAAAAACGCTTTACTGCCGCTAAAAAAGATGGTTTTGACTGTGTAGAATTCTGGGATTGGCGCACCATTGACTTAGAAGCAACCCGGCATTTTGCCGATGAGGCGGGCATCCGGATTAGCGGCTTTAATGGTGACGCCGACTATTCGCTGGTAGATCCGGCCCACAAGACAAGGTACCTTGATGAATTGAAGCGGTCTTTAGAAGCGGCGCAAATACTGGGCGCACCGTCCGTGACCATCCATTCCAATGCTTTAGGTGAGGGCGGTATAGTGACCGACCACTATACCGGGCTATCGGAGACCGTCAAGATTTGTTCCATGTACGACACACTCCTTGCTTCGGTAAAACTGGCGGAAGCTGCCGGTATACAACTGAATTTGGAGGCGCTGAACATATACACCGACCACGCGGGAAACTTCCTCCAGTCTACCCGGATGGGGGCGGAAATTTGCCGGCTGATCGGATCGCCAAAATTAAAGCTTCTTTATGATGTATACCATATGCAGATTAACGAGGGGCGCATATGCGATCATCTAAAGAATTATGGGAACTATATAGGACATATCCATATCGCGGATGTGCCTGGCCGGCACGAACCGGGAACCGGTGAGATCCGGTATGAGTATGTATGCAGATTCCTGCATGAAATGGGCTATTCCGGTATAATCGGCTGTGAGCTGTTCCCTAAGACCGATACCGCCACGGCAGTAAAAGCGATTATGGGGCTCAAAGCCGCATACGAATAGAAGTTATATCAGAAGAAAAAAGAATACCCGAGAGATTGCGGTTGAATAGATTCATATGCTATACTAAATTTATACAAAATATTAAAAAAATGATTGGAATTGAATGCTGCTAAAGAATAAAAATTTCCCCTTATAACGGTGATTTTTTTATTCTTTTTTTGTCCTTTGAGTGGTTTAAAAATAGGGTAATGATCCATTTAAAATATTCTGGGAGGTCTTAATAAATGAACGGGCATTATATTGGCTGGGAGCTGCTGCAAAATTTTCTGGTCGACGCCTTTAAAGGGTACGGCGTTCCGGAAGAGGACGCAAAGATCTGTACAAATATCCTTTTGGAAAGTGACCGCCGCGGTATAGAAAGTCATGGATGCAACCGCTTTAAACCCATCTATATCGACAGGATCGCAGACGGTATTCAAAAACCGGTAACCGAGCTGGAAATAATAAAGGAAACCAGAACGACGGCGGTCGTGGATGGCCATGACGGTATGGGACAGGTGGTTGGCTATAGATCCATGGAGCTGGCCATTGAAAAAGCTAGAGAATATGGGCTGGGAATGGTGGCGGCCCGGAATTCGACCCATTACGGAATTGCCGGCTATTACGCAACAATGGCGGCAAAGGAAAACATGATCGGAATTACCGGTACCAATGCAAGACCTTCCATTGCACCTACTTTTGGTGTGGAGAATATGCTCGGGACCAATCCGCTGACAATAGGGATCCCTACCGATGAAGATTTTTCTTTTGTATTGGACTGCGCCACATCGATCACTCAGCGGGGGAAAATTGAATATTTTTCAAGGATTAATAAAGATACACCGGCGGGCATGGTGGTGGGCCGCGATGGAGAAGCCATGACGGACAGCACACAAATCCTAAAAGATCTCAGTGCCGGAAAAGCAGCTCTTGCACCCTTGGGCGGTATCGGGGAAGAGCTGGGAGGCTATAAAGGATATGGTTATGCGACTGCCGTAGAAATTTTATCGGCAGCCCTTCAGGGCGGAAATTACCTGAGGATGCTCACAGGGGTGGATGAGAGAGGCAACAAGGCGCCTTATCACCTGGGACATTTCTTTATTGCCATCGATACGGAAGCCTTTATAGGAGCCGAACCCTTTAAAAAGACGGCCGGCAGTATCTTAAGAGAGTTGCGGGCGTCTGCCCGGGCGCCGGGTCAGGAACGCATCTATACCGCAGGGGAAAAGGAATATCTTATTTGGCTTGAACGGCGCGATAAAGGGCTCATGCTTAACGCGTCGGTGCAAAAAGATTTTATTGCGGTGCGGGATGCCTTAAAGCTGCCCTATGCTTTCCCTTTTGAAGATTAGCAGCATACATATTTCTCCAGAATTCGCCGGCAGCTTTAAAATAGCGGATGATTAAAAGTATACTCACCGGTCTTTCGGATTAAAGAAATAATTTCCTGTGAACAATTTAAAATATGGTCTCCGGGCTTTTATTTATATGGTCATTTCCGTATATTTTTGGTATTATAATGAAAGAAAAGTTGCTACCCATACCCGGAAGCAAAAGCATAGGGAGAAAAAATGTTTTTAAGAAAAGATACTGAAATAGATAAAAATAATATGCCCGCACACATTGCCATCATTATGGATGGGAATGGACGCTGGGCAAAGAAAAGAGGCCTGTCCAGGAGCATAGGGCATAGGGAAGGCTCCAGAACGCTTAAAAAAATTGTGGAGTCCTGCTATAACCTGGGCGTCAAATACCTTACTGTTTTCGCTTTTTCCACCGAGAACTGGAGCCGGTCAAAAGAAGAAGTCGATCAGCTGATGGACCTGCTTTTGGAATATCTTCGGAACGCGGAAAACGAATTAAAAGGAAAGAATGTAAGAATCAGGGTTATTGGCGAGCGGAAGGGGCTTTCGGAAGAGATCCTTACGCAAATAGACCGGGTGGAAAGAAATACAAGTCATATTAAAGGCCTTGATTTCATCATCGCTCTTAATTACGGAGGCCGCCAGGAGATTGTCAATGCGGTTTCCAAACTGGTTGAGGACAAAATGGCGGGCAGGATTTCTGAAATTGATATGGACGCTGTGTCGGAAAGACTGTATACCTCGGAAATCCCTGACCCTGACCTGGTGATACGTACAAGCGGCGAAATGCGGCTGAGCAATTTTCTGATCTGGCAATGCC
>DOHN01000108.1:25737-26751 GCA_003535195.1 Ruminiclostridium sp. | reverse complement strand
CTTCTGTGATGTTTTGTGGCCGGATTTTAATGAAAATCATTTAAAACAGGCGATCTGCGCTTATCAAAGCAGGCAGAGAAGATTTGGAGGTGTAAAATGCTGATCAGGGTTATTAGCGGTATCATAGCTTTGGCGATTCTGGTTGCATTGCTGCTTCTTCCACCTTATGTACTGGCCATTTTGGTCCTGGCAGTGAGTATTATCGGCCTGATTGAATTCTCCAACGCCATGAAGCATAAAGATATACATGTGGATCTAGTGTCAAGCATTATTGCGGCTATCGCCATTGTGGGGAGAGCCTATGGCGTTACCCTGCCAAAAGAGCTGTTTCCACATCTATCCAGGATTTTTTCCAGAGTCTTTGCATCAGAATACTTAAATGCAATAGTATATCTTGCCATTGCCTACTTTTTTTGCAAGGTAATATTTGAAAAGGGCCGCTTTAAGCTTGAGGACATGGCTTTTACCATGCTTGGAATTGTTTATATTCCGTTTTTGATGTCCTTCGCAGTCTCTGTCCGCAATCTGGACCGGGGCTTTGAATATGTCTGGCTTATTGTTATTGGCTCTATCGTCACCGATACATTTGCCTATTTTACAGGTGTAACAATGGGCAAAACCAAGATTATTCCGCATATCAGTCCCAAGAAAACAGTGGAGGGCTCGATAGGGGGCGCCATAGGATGCATGCTGACCATGATCCTTTATGGGAAAATTATTATGAACCAGCCCGGAATAGAGCCCATTCCCATCTATCATTTAGCCATTTTGGGCATACTCTGCGGGGTTGTGTCCCAGCTGGGAGACTGGGCAGCTTCGGCTATCAAGAGAGATACCGGAATCAAAGACTTTGGCAAACTCATTCCAGGGCACGGCGGAATCATGGATCGCATTGACAGTATTATATTTATTTCGCCCCTGGTCTATATTTATGTATGCATTTTTTTATGGTAGAAAGGTTGTAATCAGATGGTTAAGGGTCTCTCAATTCTAGGCTCCACAGGCTCCATCGGC
>DOHN01000108.1:12872-25618 GCA_003535195.1 Ruminiclostridium sp. | reverse complement strand
TAGGCTCCACAGGCTCCATCGGCATGCAGGCCCTTGAGGTTTGTGAAAACCTCAATATAGAAGTTGTTTCACTTGCAGCCAATTCAAATGTAAAACTTATGGAAGAACAGATCAGAAAGTTTCATCCCAGAACGGCGGCGCTTTTTGATGAAAAGGCGGCCCATGATCTGGCCATTGCCGTCGGGGATACCGGTACAAAGATATTAAAAGGGATGGATGGAATTTTAGAGACTGTAGTTCATCCCGATACCGATACGGTTCTCACTTCTGTGGTCGGAATTTCAGGTCTGCTGCCGACAATGACGGCCATTCAGGCGGGCAAGAATATTGCCCTTTCCAATAAGGAAACCCTTGTGACCGCCGGAAATATCATCATGGAAGAAGCAAAACGATGCGGCGTCCGCCTTTTTCCTGTGGACAGCGAGCATTCGGCTATTTTTCAAAGTCTTGCCGGAAACAGAACGCAGGATGCATCCCGAATTATTCTGACTGCATCGGGAGGTCCCTTCAGGGGCTTTACCAGCCGTCAGCTTGAGAATGTTTCATTGGAGGAGGCTTTAAATCATCCCACCTGGTCCATGGGAAACAAAATTACCATAGATTCTGCAACATTGATGAATAAGGGCCTTGAGATTATAGAAGCCATGTGGCTTTTTGACATACCGGTTTCAAAAATAGATGTGGTGGTGCATCCGCAAAGTATCATTCATTCCATGGTGGAATTTAAGGATGGATCATTAATGGCCCAGTTGGGCGCCTCGGATATGAGGATTCCTATACAGCTCGCCCTGACCTGGCCGGAACGAAACGAAAACAGCTTTAAAAGGATCGATTTTTCCCAATTGAGTCAGCTGACCTTTGAAAAACCTGATTTTGATACTTTTAAATCACTGGGGCTGGCTTATGAGGCTGCAAAAATTGGGGGGACCATGCCCTGTGCCATGAACGCGGCCAATGAAGTGGCGGTGGAACTCTTTTTAAACCGTAAAATATCCTTTCCGAAAATATTTGAACTGATTGAACTTGTTATGAACGCTCATTCGGTGAATAGCAAGCCTGTACTCAACGATATAATAGATACTGACCGGGCATCCCGACGGCTTGCCTGGAGTATAGTTAGTGGGGGTTTTTAGATGGGTGTGTTAGTTGCGCTTCTGGCGCTCAGCCTTTTGATTTTTATTCATGAGCTGGGACATTTTCTGGCTGCAAAAGCTGTGGGAATAAAGGTTTTAGAGTTCTCACTATTCATGGGGCCAAAATTGTTTTCCATAAAAAAGGGTGAAACCGTTTATGCCTTAAGGCTGATTCCCATGGGGGGATATGTCAAGATGGAAGGGGAAGAGGAATCCTCGGACGATCCGCGGGCATTTTCAAACCAGCTCCCGGGGAAAAAGGCCCTGGTAGTTTCTGCCGGACCGATCATGAATATTCTGTTCGCTTTTATTTTTGCTATGATATTTCTCACATCAACAGGCTTTTATACAACCAAGATTACTGAGCTTATCGGGGATTCGCCCCTAAAAAAAGCCGGTGTTGAGGTAGGGGATCTATTCCTCTCCTATGGCGGCAGAAAGATCTATGATCCCGCTTCCGATATTAATATTTTCATGTACGGCGAGGATGGCACGGATAAAGAGATCGTTTATTACGATACAAGTGCCGGCCGGAAAGTCACAAAAACGATCACACCGGGCAGGACCGCCACAAGGTATCGCTTAGGCTTTACGGCCCGGGTTGTCGACAATATGGGCTCCAATATTATTGAAATGGTGGAAATTGATTCGCCCTTGGAAAAAGCGGGCGTAAAGCGGGAAGATAAGGTCATCAGGCTTGATGATACCGAGGTTTCCACCACACAGGAAATCAGCACCTACTTAAATGTCACCAGGCCCGATAAGGAAGCGCCGGTGACTGTGACGGTGGAGAGAAACGGTGAAATACTGACCTTTGAAAATATAAAGCCCTTTGCCGATTTTTCCTATACACTGGGTTTAGATCTTGAACACAAGCAGGGAAACTTCTTTGAAGTGGCCAAGGCTTCCTTCAGATACAGCGTTTCTACCATACGAAACGTGCTGATTTCGCTGAAATGGCTTTTTAATGGTACCATTTCTTTTAAGGAGCTGTCGGGGCCGGTTGGAATTATCGGAACGGTAGGGAGTGTGGTTGAAACAAAACAGCCTGCCAGAGAAATTCTTTTAAACCTTATTTATCTCTGCTCTTATATCAGCATCAACTTAGGAATTATGAATCTGGTGCCTTTCCCGGCTCTGGACGGCAGCATGCTTTTGATTCTTCTGATAGAAAAAATCAGGGGAAAGCCCCTGCCCCAGGAAAAGGTCGGTATGGTTTCTATGATTGGATTTGTGTTGCTCATCTGCGTGCTGATTGCAACCTTGTTCAATGATATACCCAGATGGCTGATGTAAGGAAAAGATATGAAAAGCGGAATGATTCGAAGAAAAACAAGAAAAGTAAAAGTGGGCAATCTCTTTATCGGAGGGGATGCCCCGATTTCCATACAGTCCATGACAAATACCAGAACCTCGGATGTTGAAGCGACGGTGGCCCAGATCCATCGCCTGACCGATGCCGGCTGTGATATCGTGCGGGTGGCAATTCCCGATATGGAGGCTGCCGAAGCCGTTGATGAGATTAAGAAGAGAATAACGCTGCCCCTTGTGGCCGATATCCACTTTGATTACAGGCTGGCATTAAAGGCCATGGAAAATGGGGCTGATAAAATACGCATCAATCCCGGCAATATCGGCTCCAGGGAAAGGGTCGAAGAAGTGGTTCAGATGGCCCGGCAAAAGGGTATTTCTTTACGGATCGGGGTCAACAGCGGTTCTTTGGAAAAAGAACTGCTTCAAAAATATGGCCGTGTTACGGCTGAGGCTTTGGTTGAGAGCGCTCTCGGCCATGTCCGGATATTGGAGGAACTGCATTTTTATGATACTGTTCTTTCCATAAAATCCTCCGATCCCGTCATGGCATTTCAGGCGCATAAACTGCTTGCCGGGCAGACGGATTACCCGCTGCATATCGGTATTACCGAGGCGGGAACGATTTACAGGGGAACCATAAAGTCGGCGGTGGGCATCGGCGCCATGCTCTTTGCGGGTATAGGGGATACCGTGCGAGTTTCCCTTACAGGCGATCCGGTGGAAGAGGTAAAGGCTGCCCGGGAGATTTTGCGGGCCTGCGGCCTCTATCATAAGGGTATTGAATTTGTATCCTGCCCCACTTGCGGCCGCACTCAGATTGACCTGATAGGCATTGCGGAGAAAGTGGAAAAAGCCCTTGAAGCTTGTGATAAGCCTATTAAGGTGGCTGTTATGGGCTGTGTGGTCAACGGCCCCGGAGAAGCCCGGGAAGCCGATATCGGAATAGCCGGGGGCAAGGACTCCGCCGTGATCTTCAAGAAGGGCCAGATCCTTCGAAAGGTTCGCGAAGAGGAGATCGTCCCTGCCCTTTTGGAAGAAATCAAAAAGATGTAATTCCATTGGATTTCATGAAATGATTCAGCTGCAGAATCCAGCCATAGAGCTGGGATCTTGAGGTATAGCGCTTGCTGAGATCCTGCTGCTGCTTCATCATGCTTTCCAGGGTTTTCATATTCAGCAGATTCCTGACCGGGGAGGCCGGGTCCAGGGCGATTTCAAAAAGCATGGTTTTAATTTTCGCTTCGTAGTCCGTATCCTGACAATGGGGAAAGAGACTTTTTTTTCTTTCCAGAATATCTGAAGGAAGATATCCGCGCATGGCTTCCCTTAATAGGCCCCTGTCTGTATTATTGAGCCGCTTAAGCTCCTGGGGGATGTTCCAGAAGTACTCTATTAAGCGGATGTCGCAAAAAGGAACCCTGGCTTCCAGGCCAAATGCCATGCTCATACGGTCCAGCCTTTCTAAAATACAGGGCAGATTCCAATAGAGGCTGAACCATTGTGCCTCACTTTCCATTTTTAAACGTTTGGCTCCTGCCGCAAATTTTATGTATTCGGCCAACGCTTCCTCATAGCATTTCTCTATAAATTCATAGGGCTTAATCAATTCAATGAGATCGTTCCTGAAGATGGAGATCTTCTCGGAAACATTGGAGGCCCAGGGCAAACGCCGTTTTCCGGAAGTAAAATGTTCGGAGGCCTTGATATTGGAACCGAATATTTCATCGGAGCAATCCCCCGAAAGAACGATGCTGTAATCTTTACGAATTTCCCTGAACAAAAGCATCAGCGAGTTGTCATACCCGGGAACACCGGGGATGCCCCGGGCCTCGGCCGCCTCCAAAATAGAGTCGGACAGATCGGCGGGAGACAGAATAATATAGTGGTGGCGGGTCCCCGCCCTTCTGCAGACCCAGCGGATCCAGGGCGTATCGGAATCTGCGGTGTAATTTCTTTGCCGGATATTCCGGCTGTTTCTTTCAAAGTCCAGAGACCATGTATTATAAACATTGCTGTGCAATAGCGCCGGATTGTTTGCTACAATGGCGGTTATAAGGCCGGAATAAAGTCCTCCTGAAAGGAGGCCGCAGAGGGGCACGTCCGACTTCATTTGTCTCTTAACAGAATTCACAACCAGGTACCGGACATTTTCGAGGGTTTTTCCCAGATCATCCTCATGATTTTGAATTTCAATCTTCCAGTACCGGGTATTTTTTACTCCCTCTTTTGAATAAATCAGATAATGGCCCGGCCTGACCTGGAAAATGCCTTTTAAGATTCCGCTTCCCGGCGTGTGGCGGGGACTCAGACAGATCAATTCCGACAAACCTTCGATGTCGATTGCAGTCTCATACAATGGGTTGCCGGTAATGCCCTGAATCTCCGATGAGAAGAGCAGGGTAGTGCCTGCCAGGGTGTAAAACAAAGGCTTTATACCGATCTGGTCCCGTGCCAGAAGGAGCATGCCATCCTCTACGATCCAAAGGGCAAAAGCAAAGGCGCCGTTCAGCCTGGTCAGAAAATCCTCCTTCCAGTGAATGTACGCATATATAAAAAGCTCCTGACAGGAGCTGCCCGAGCACCGGCAGCCTAAGGTTTCCAATTCTGTGCAGAGCTCTTCTGCATTGTATATGATCCCGTCCAGCATCAATACATAAGTTTTTCCTTCCAGAGGGATTTTGGTGACGGTTGGCCCTCCGTCGGAAGCGCTTGCTGACCCGATACGTTTTAACAATGCAGCATGAGGAGAAATAAAATGTCCGGTGCCATTGGGTCCTCTCGTGCGGATGGCATCGGCCATGGTACATATGTTCATGCTCTTGAGCAGAATATTCTCAAACGGATTTACCATACCGGCTATTCCGGACATAGAACCACTCCAGGAGAATCGATACACTCTTATTCTATTCGAAGCGCAAAGTGGGTGTTACGGGAAATCCAAAGAACCGAAATGCTTTACTTATAACGATTTTAGAAAATAATTGGGCTATAACGCGATTTGACATAAAAAACCTTAAAACCGTTTTATCATAAAAGAGAAACTTCTGCCATATATGTTTAAATGGAACTTATAAAAAGATGGGGAGAGTCATGAGGTGATAGTATACGCGGATCTGCTGTTCTTTGAAAATTTGCTTGCCAACTGCTTCATTCTAAAGCTGACCAGTGCCATATCAGGCTGCGGGCTTAAGGTTTTCAGAACAGTCCTTGCGGCTTCCCTTGGCGCCCTTTATGCGGTTTTTGCGGTAGCGCTGCCCGGTATAGTCATGATGACCTCATTGATCACAAAGATTTCGATATCGGTCATAATGGTTTTAATTGCGTTTCGAATCAGAAATTTATCGGAATTTTTGAAACGGTGGGGGATGCTGCTGCTATCAGCTTTTTTGCTCGCGGGATGTACATATGCCCTGTCCAACATTTTTGAAGGCGGTATCGTTTCTTATGGCGGGCTTATGTATCTGAGCCCCCAAGGCGTATTAAAGGCATTTTTGTTCTCTTCCGGCCTGTGTATTGTTTTAGTAATGCCCATTGGCAGGATCCTATCGGGGAAGGTCTTAAGAGAAGGATCCGTGGTGCCGGTGCACATCAGGCTCGGGGACAGGTCAGTTCGTTTTAACGCGCTGGTGGATACAGGGAATTCATTGATCGACCCCATTACCGGGTATCCGGTCATGGTGGTGGAAGCCGAGTCCATCAAATCCATACTTCCTCCGGAATTTTATAAATCCGTTGTTTCGAATAATATGGGGGCTTATATACAAACCTCGCAGAGAGCAGATGACAATATATGGCTGAAGCGTGTTCATCTGATACCATTTAAATCCATTGGCAGAGAAAACGGTATGCTGACAGGATTTAGACCGGACAATATACGGGTTTGCCAGAACGGTGCATTTAAGGAAATCAATGATGTCATTGTCGGAATCTGCAGTATTAAATTATCAAATAATGCCAAATATTCAGCTCTGCTGGGGCCTGCCATGCTCTCAAAAATATAGAAAATGGCTTTGCGGAAGGCAATTGAGAAAGGGGTAATTTATTATGTTTGAAAAGGTATTCGGGTTTATCATAACCCTGTTTAATCAGGAACAGGAGCCCAGTGAGGTTTTCTATATCGGCGGTACGGAAATACTGCCGCCTCCTCTCCAGGCCGATGAGGAGGCTGCGCTTTTATACAATCTTGAAAAAGGGGATTTATCAGTCAAAAGGGTTCTCATTGAAAGAAATTTAAGATTGGTGGTATATATTGCCCGAAAGTTTGAAAATACGGGAGTGGATATCGAAGATCTGACTTCCATCGGCACCATTGGGCTGATCAAGGCCATTAATACCTATAACCCCGGACGCAACATCAAGCTGGCTACCTACGCCTCCCGGTGTATTGAAAATGAAATACTGATGTACCTTCGAAAAAACAGCCGTGCACGCAGTGAAGTCTCTTTTGAAGAACCCCTCAATGTGGACTGGGATGGGAACGAACTTCTGCTTTCGGATATATTAGGAACCGACAGTGATATCATTCAAAAAAACCTGGAGGAGGAGACCGACAAAAAGCTCCTTGTCAGTGCCATGAACAAGTTGAGTATACGTGAAAAACGCATTATGGAGCTGAGGTTCGGACTGAATAATCATATGGAAAAAACACAAAAAGAAGTAGCCGATATGCTGGGCATATCACAATCTTATATTTCCCGCCTGGAAAAACGCATTTTGGGCCGCCTTAAGAGAGAGATCTGCAGAATGCTTTAAAAAAATAAAGAAAATCATACATATGCAGTACCAAACCGGGCCATCCGTTATAGGTGGCTCGGTTTTAACATGAGCTTGCAAATATCAATGCTCTCGGGCGCCCGTTCGAAATCTTTGATTTCGGTAACGGGTGAGGTTATTACATCTAAATGTTCAGCAGAAAAAACGCCGATGTTGCTACGCATTAATTATTAGTTATGGTAGATTATCGTTGAAAAAAAACATTACATGTTATAATATCAAATCATATCTTGGAAAGTTGCTTTCGAAAATTACATCAGAAAGGGACGGTTAAATATGATTAACAGGGATTCTTCTACGCCAATGTATATTCAGCTTGCCGATATACTGGAAGATTCTATAATAAATGGAGAATATAAGGAAGAAGACAAGCTTCCGTCGGAAAATCGCTTATGCTTAAAATATAATGTCAGTAGAATTACCGCCAGACAGGCGCTCAGCCTGTTGGAACAAAAAAAATTAGTGTATACTGTTCAGGGAAAAGGTACTTTTGTTAAAAAAACAATTATCAGTCAAGATTTACTGAAGGTTATTAATTTCGGAAAGGTCCTTTTGGAAAAAGGCTTGGTTGGCTATACCAAAATTCATTCATTTAGTAGTAAATCTGAAAATAAAAAAGCACAGGAAATGCTCAATCCCATGAATTTCAATAACATATGCAATTTAAATCTTATTGGTTATTCCCGAAATTCTCCGATCGTTTATTACCAATCTTATTTTGATGAAAAAACGGGCCATTTGATGTATGAGTGTGCCAAAGAGATGGAGAACGATGGAGAGGCGTTTTCATCCTATGACCTCTATGTAAAAATTGGTATCAGTATAGACAGAATTTCTCAGAAAATTATGGCAGTGAATGCCAATAAAGATCTGAGTAAGATATTAAATATACCATTAGGAGGGGCTCTTCTATTATTAGAATCTCAATTGTATTCATCCGGAGATACTCCCCTTGAATACAAGCTAGGCTATTATCGTTCGGATAAGTATGCCTTTTCTATAAAGAGAGAATTGAATTAATCAGTAATAATTCGTAGGACATTAAATGTGATGTTACATGGCAAAAATAGTATTAAACTATTTGGCTGTATTTTGTTATTCATAGGAATCATGTCATTTCATATAATTCAAAAATATATTAAAGATATTTTTCAGGAATACCCCGTTTTTAAAATATTTCTATTTTTAATTTTCTTAAATAACTAAATATATATTGACATAACAAAATAATATTATTATAATTATAACATGTTATAACAATGTATACCGGGACATGACATGTTATTATGCGGTATATAAAAAATTCAGAGGAGGTCATGGACTATGGGTAAGGATACCTTAAGAATCATTTCACCCAACGGACATCTTGGCTTTGCACCAACTAAAGAAGAAAGCTTCTGGATTGGAGCCAAAACAAAACCGGACTATTACTGTTGCGATTCAGGAAGTGATGATATCGGGCCTGTGCCATTAGGTACAGACAAGTATGCGGGCCATCCTGAATGGCAAAAGCATGATCTCGAGCTTATGCTGTTGGCATCCAGGGAACAGGGCGTTCCCATGATTATTGGATCAGCAGGTGATACGGGCTCAGATAACCATGTTGACGCTTATGTTGGTTATATCCGCGAACTTGCCAAAAAACATAATATGAAAAAATTTAAACTTGCATATTTTTATTCCGAGGTGGACAAAGAGTATTTGCGCAAGAAAATGAACAATGGTGAAACAATAGAAGGCTTGGATAGTCGAAGCAATTTAACGATAGAAGAACTGGACAAGACAGATCGAATCGTTGCTGTTGCCGGCGTACATCCTTACATAAAAGCTCTTAAAATGGGCGCCGACGTTATCATAGGCGGACGTTCCAGTGACGTGGCTGTTTTTGCGGCTCCAGCCATTTATGAAGGTTTCCCGGAGAACATCGCCTATTATTGCGGCAAGGTCCTTGAGTGCGCTTCCTTCTGTGCTGAACCTTATGGCGCAAAAGAATCGGTTATTGGTACCATTACCAAGGATGATGTAAAAGTTACGGCAATGCATCCCAATCAAAGATGTACAATTGCTTCTGTCGCAGGCCATGCTATGTATGAAAGGACAAATCCCTATTACGAATATGTTGCCGGCGGCATGATGGACATGTCTGATTGTGAATATGAACAGTTTAACGAAAAGACCTGCCGAATTACAGGCGCCAAATTCATTCCAATTAAAGGCAGAATAAAGGTTAAACTTGAAGGCTCCGGTAAAGTTGGCGAGCGCTATTTAGGTATGGCGGGAATAAGGGATCCATATACCATCAAAAACATTGATAAAGTAATTGAATGGGCTAAGGCCCAGGTTAAAGAGAGACAGCCTAATGCAGAGTATCATTTAAGCTATCGAATCTTCGGTAAAAACGGAGTTATGGGCGATTTAGAGCCCATAAAAGAAACTAAATCCCACGAGCTCCTGGTAGTAGTGGAAGGTGTAGCCCCTGACAAAAAGGTTGCTGAGGAGGTTGCTCTTGTTGGTACCAGACAGATATTCTATGCCAGGCTGCCGGAAGTCAAGGGAACCGCCGGTACAGCAGCTTTTATTCTTGATGAGGTGGTAGAGGTTTCTCCGGCGTATACATGGACTATGAATCATACTGTTGAAGTGGACGATCCACTGGAGTTGTTCCCCGTCAAAATGATCGAAATAGGTGAGTAGGAGGTAATGAATGTGAAAACAGTAAAGCTGGTTGATTTAGCTAAAACCATCCGTAGTAAGAATGCGGGTACGGACCGAATCACTTTTGATATTATTTTTCGTGAGTCTGAAAACTATGAACTTGTTAAAAAAAGCGGTGTCTTAAACAAAAAGACCATTTCTGAACTTTTTGATATTCCTGAAAGCAGGATTGCAGACTTTGTTGAATTTGATCCGGCTTATGCCATAAAGTTTACGATTAACAGGCTGGTTCCCAGCGGTTCTTTTGGCGAAGGCGATGTGTTCGGCTGTCAGCAGTATGCGCCTCTGTATGACATAGAGATACCCATGGAAGAATAGTACACAACTATTAATCTGGCATCATATGTATCCTCTCGCTTGCTATTTTTATAGAAGTTTTTTAACGAGGTAATATGATATGACTTTGCAGCCGTTAATAATGCTTATTTATCTGGCGATTACCGTTTTTATTGGTATAATTGCCAAAAGAAATGCCAAATCTTCAAGTTCGTTTCATGGAGCAGGCTTAGGAGTTCTTATGTGTGTCGCGGCGGGCACGGGAGAATGGCTTGGCGGCACCTCAACAACCGGAGTATCTGAGTATGGGTATGAGTTTGGTATCTCCGGTGCATGGTACACCTTGGCCAACGGAATAGGGATCATTTTTTTAGCGATATTCTTTGCAAAACTGTATCGAAGCCTGGATACTGTGACAGTTCCGGGTATTATTGAAAAGTTTATCGGACCTGATGCCAGAACAGTTTCAAGCATATTGCTTACATTTGTCATGATAGCTGTAGGCACATCGCAGATTGTGGCAGCAGGGACATTGGGCGTAAGCGTATTCGGTATGGATTATGTCACAGCGGTACTCATTTTGGGAACAGGCTTTATCATCTATACCCTTGCCGGAGGTATGGTAGCAGTAGGATATACAAATATTTTGCATATCATTGCAATGTATAGCGGTGTGATACTTGCTATAGTGCTCGTAGGCAAAGATGTGGGCGGAATTGCCGGGATGCAGGCGGAGCTGCCGGAAAGTTATTTTAATATGACTTACATCGGTATGCCAAAAGTATCTTCATGGGTTATCGCTTCCGTTCTTGGCGCATGTACTGCCCAGGCAGGAATACAGCCAATTTTAGCCGCTAGGGATGCGCCTGTCGCAAAAAAGTCTGCTTACATAACAGCATTTATTGTTGCACCCTTCGGTATTCTTACCGCATTGCTTGGTATGGCCGCCAAAGTGAAGTTTCCGGATCTTGCAAATGGAAAACTGGCTTTGCCGACACTTTTAATGAATATGAATCCCCTTGCCGGCGGCATCGTATTGGCTTCTATTCTTGCCGCTGTTCTTTCTACAGTTTCTCCCATCATACTGGCATCAGGAACCATGATAACGAAAGATATTTATCAGCGTCGCCTAAGACCCAATGCTTCTGATAAAAATGTATTGTTTGTATCCCGTCTTACCACTGCTATTTCTGGTGTGCTGTGCATGGTGATCGCTATAGCTATGTATGACAGCAGCAGGATATTGGATATTGTCTATTTTGCATATACCATTAGAGGCTCACTTTTTGTAGTTCTTCTCCTGGGAATCTATTGGAAGAAAACATCCGAAAAAGGTGCTATCTATGGTATGCTGATAACAGCTTCTGTAGGTTTGTTATGGGTGCTATACAAAGCCATAAACGGTACATATCCGATTCACCCGCAATTCAATGAAACCTACGTATCCGTGATAACAGCTCTTGTTTCAACCATTGTATCCAGTTTGATATGCAACAAAGCTCCAAATAAAATATACGAGGTTAACTAGATTTATTTACATGAATGAGGTGTAAACACAACAGAGATTTTTAAGTATATTAGATTCCATCTTTCAGCCCTTGAATTGATAAATACATATGTAAGGAGATGAAACTTGGTGCCTATTGAAATACTTTATCTAGTTGCTTTATTGGTTGCTATTGTGCTTGTTTTTGTGGTCTTCAAACGTCCCATTTATGAAGCAATGTTCATTGGCTATATTGTTATGATTGCTATAACGGGCCATTGGTCAGAATTCTTTACACATCTTTTTTCCACATCTACAAACACATTATTTTATGCTATTGTCGCATTCCTGGCAGTGGCTCAGATTTTTGGCCATACCAGAGTTATTGATGACTGCATTAATATCATTCTTGCAATTTTTGGGCGGTTCAGAGGCGGCGCCGGCTATGTGGCGCTTATCGGCAGTACTTTTATGGGTGCGTTGTCCGGTTCAGGCGCCGGTAATGTTGCCGCCACAGGAGTGTTTACCATTCCAGCCATGAAGAAATCCGGATTTCCGGCTCATCTGGCTGCCAATATTGAGATGTCGGCCAGCACAATGGGCAATATGATTCCCCCGGCAGGTGTTATTACGGCAGCGTTTGGTGTATTGGGCGCCTTATATCCCGATAGGTATACAATGTCGCAATTCTGGCTTTTAATGTGGGGTATTTCCATTTGGTTCATTATCCAAAGAGCCATAACACTTTATGCTTTTTGTCGCTATTATAAGGTACAGCCCATGGTACCGGAAGATATTCCAAAACTTGGAGAATCGTTAAAAAAAGGCTGGAGGGCACTTTTACTTCCTGTAATTATATTCTTGCCCTTCTTCCTGGATGCTCAGCTAAAGGCCACCTTTTTTACAGCCCAGCTTGGCAAAGGCGCAAGTAATCTTTCCAGCTGCATACTGCTTTTCACTCCCGGGCTTGCAGCTCTCTATGCATTATTAATCGGCAGGAAAAATTCAGAAACATCTCCTAAGGCCATTGCAACCATGTTTGCCGGCCA
>DOHN01000108.1:10693-12761 GCA_003535195.1 Ruminiclostridium sp. | reverse complement strand
CATGTTTGCCGGCCAAGTTAAAAGTATCGTTCCGGTTTGTGCGACAATCTTTTTTGCTTATTCAATCAGCAATTTGTTTAACGTACTGGATTTCGGTACCAACATCGGCAATTTTATCAGCGACTGGGGACTTCCTTTATGGGTACTGGCTTTCTTTATTCCATTATTCTGCGCTCTTCTTGGCATGGTACTGCCCGGCTCATCTCAGACAGCTATTTTCGGAGGTGCTATTGTTGCTATTATGGCCGGTGCCGGAGCCAATCCGTTTTTGATTGCCGGCATGCTGCCGGTAATTACCGGAGCCATGGAGGGTATGACACCTCCGCTGGCATTGTGCATGTATACCGCAATGGGCATAGCAGGTTCGGGCATGAAAGAGACCACAAAGAACTGTCTTGTGTGGGTCGGACTTCACTATGCACTATCGGTTATTGTGATGCTAGGAATACTTCCTATTTGGGGATTAGTGTAGGAGGGTGATATGGTGAAGAAAAGTAAAATTGTAGAAGTCCTAAACACGGTTTTCGGCTGGGGCATCTATGTTGTGCTGATAGCCGGCGGATTGGCATTCTTTGGATTTCTGGCGGCCTTAATAATTGGCGGTGAGAGTGCTACATCATTAGCCGTATTTATTCATAAGCAATATTTTCCTATTGTCATCAAAGTTTCATCTATTGTCATCATGATTGGTCTCATAAATATGTACATCAGCAATCAGCATGCTCTTTCAATTACCTTGGATAAACAGGAAGCTGATGAAGAGCTTGCTTCAATTAAGCAGGAACAACCAAAAGTTGGCTAATTCTTTCACAAGTACTTGAATTTCTTTGTTGAATACACCTTCCAAATTCCCTGCAGCTGTTTTTAAATAGCTGCAGGGAATCCTTTTATGTATCAAAACAAGCATTCTCTCATTCCGGCTGAAGGAGAATATTGATGGCTAAAAGCCGCTTGTCAAGGCCTTTTTTAAATATATATATATAGCCGGGCAGAATAAAACACACCTCCCGAGACAAGAATGTTATCTATAGAGATTAGATGACAGTTAAGGAAAGGTGTGTTGATTTATGAACAAGGTTGAAATTTGCGGTGTCAATACATCACGGCTACCACTGCTCTCCAGCAGTAAAATGGATGAGCTTTTCAAGAGAATTAAACAGGGTGATATGGGCGCGCGTGAAGAGTTTATCCAGGGAAATTTAAGATTGGTATTAAGTGTCATACAAAGGTTTGGAAACAGAGGTGAAAATGCAGACGATCTTTTTCAGGTGGGCTGTATTGGATTAATCAAAGCCATAGACAATTTTGATACCTCACACAATGTCAAGTTTTCAACCTATGCGGTGCCAATGATCATCGGTGAAATCAGAAGATATTTACGGGACAATAACCCTATCCGCGTAAGCAGGTCCTTGAAGGATACGGCATACAAAGCCCTTCAAGCCAGAGACAAGCTGGTCGGGAAAGAATCCCGGGAACCTAATGTCACAGACATTGCCAAGGAACTGGGCATCGCCAAGGAAGATGTGGTAATGGCTCTGGATGCTATTCAAGAACCTATTTCGCTGTTTGAGTCGGTATATCACGACGGGGGCGACGCTATTTTTGTCATGGACCAGGTAAAGGATGACAAGAACAGTGACGAAAAATGGCTGGAAAGCATTACTATCAGTGAAGCTATGGGGAAACTCAGCGAACGGGAAAAAAGAATTGTTGACCTTCGCTTTTTTCAGGGAAGAACTCAAATGGAGGTGGCTGACGAAATCGGCATTTCACAGGCTCAGGTATCCCGGCTTGAAAAGTCTGCTTTAAAACATATGCAGAAATATGTTTGAAATGGTATAATAAATTTATGATAGAATTAACCGGTGATATCCTCTCTTTTAATATGCAACAATGAATGCTAAGGTTCATAAGCGAAATGCCGGTGAACCTTAGTTATTCTATAAAAAAGAAAAGTAATTGTAACAGTATGCCGATAAATACAATGATAAGATAATGGAGGATACGGAGGATAAAATTAAGATGAAATGTCCTTATTGTTCTTGTGAGGAAGACAAGGTCATTG
>DOHN01000108.1:10215-10513 GCA_003535195.1 Ruminiclostridium sp. | reverse complement strand
TAAAATGCCGCAAGCGCTTTACAACTTATGAAAAAGTGGAAAGTCTTCCTATCATGGTGATTAAGAAGGATGGCTCCCGTCAGCCCTATGAACGCGAAAAGGTGAGAAAGGGTATTCTTCGTGCCTGCGAAAAAAGGAACATTTCAATGGATCAGATCGAAAGTGTGCTTGATGCCATCGAGACACAGATCAGCAATTCTCTGGAGCGTGAGGTTACGAGCGAGTTTATCGGTGAACTTGTGATGAACAAGCTCAGGGAAATGGATGAGGTAGCATATGTCCGTTTTGCCTCTGTCTA
>DOHN01000108.1:0-10066 GCA_003535195.1 Ruminiclostridium sp. | reverse complement strand
CGTTTTGCCTCTGTCTACCGCCAGTTTAAGGATATCAATACTTTTATGAATGAGCTGAACAAATTACTACTAGATAAATGAAGGCGGGTTGCCCCTTGTCGAACATCGGCATGAAACGTATTAACGATATCATCAAAAGTACGCTTTCCGTTATTGATCAAAGTAGGGGAGCCATATTTGAAATAGCTGAGAATGCACGAAAAGAAGTCACTAATCTAAAAGAAGAGCTGCAGCAATATAAGCACGAGGCCCATAAAATTATGGCCGAATGTGAAAAGCTTGATATAATGGTAGTGAAAAGCCGCCGGAAACTTGCCGCTATTAATCGGGATTTTTCCCGATATACAGAAGAGGAAATGAAGAAGGCCTATCAGGAGGCAAACAATTTAATAGTACAGCTGGCAGTTGCCCGGGAACGGGAGCGTCAGGTGATTTTGCGCCGCAATGATGTGGAGCGCAGGCTGAAAAATGCCATTGAAACAGTGGGAAAGGCCGAAAAACTTGTGGCACAGGTTGGGACGGTATTCAACTATTTATCGGGAGACCTTCAACGTATCGATGAGTACATGGAAAACTCTGAGAGTAAAAGGGCGCTTGCCATTCGCATTATAAAGGCTCAGGAGGATGAGAGGCGGCGCATAGCCAGGGAAATGCATGACGGACCCGCCCAGGCGATGAGCAATGTGGTATTGAAGGCTGAAATTTGTGAAAAGCTGGCTGAGGTCGATATTTCCAAGGCCACCGCCGAACTGAAAAATCTGAAAAGTGTTGTAAGATCATGCCTTACTGATGTCCGAAGGATTATATATGATTTGAGGCCAATGTCCATTGACGACCTGGGGCTTAAGCCTACCTTACAAAAATACATAGAAAATTTCAGAAAACAAAATGCCATACACGTTACATTGAGGTTTTTGGGCGACTATAACCAGTTGAAAGACAAAAATATTATTTTGGCGGTTTTCAGGGTTGTTCAGGAATGTCTCAATAATACGCGCAAACATGCCGAAGCTACTTCTGTACTGATTCAAATGGAATTTGCAGAAAGGCATGTAACGCTTAGAATAAAGGATGACGGCAAAGGCTTTGATGTTTCGACATTAAATGAGTTTAACCGGGATGAAAGCGGCGGCTTCGGCGTTTACGGAATGAAGGAGCGAGTTGAACTTTTAGACGGCACCTTTGCCATAGAATCTGTTATTGGTGCGGGAACTACAGTGAGAGTTCAGTTTCCTTATGAACTACAGGGGGTTGTTTAATGATGGATATTATTAAGGTAGTTATTGCGGAGGATCATTCCATGATCCGGGAAGGCCTGAAGCAGCTTTTGGAGCTGGAGTCTGATATTCGGGTGGTTGCAGGCTTTTCAGACGGACAGACCACGGTGGATCAATATTTGGATTTTAAGCCCGATGTGGTTCTTATGGATATTAACATGCCGGTGCTCAATGGCCTTGAAGCGCTGGAAAAGGTAAAGGCATTGGACCACTCGGCCAAAGTGGTAATGCTCACCTTCCACCAGGACAGGGAATATCTCTTAAAGGCTTTAGAACTAGGTGCCTTGGGATATATATTAAAGGATGCGGATTCCAAAGTGCTGATTGATGCGGTGCGAAGCGTTTATATCGGCCAGACCTATATACAGCCCAGCATGGCAAATGAGCTGGTCAATGAATATAAAAGGATCAAGAGCGGCAGCGACGACCCCAGAAACCTGCTTACAGAGAGGGAACTTGAAGTTCTTAAGCTCTTGTCCAAAGGTATGCTGAATAAAGAAATTGCCAACGACCTTTTTATCAGTGAAAAAACTGTCAAAAACCATATCTCCAGCATATTCCGTAAGCTTGACGTTCAGGACCGGACCCAGGCTGCCGTCTATGCCATCAAAAACAAAATTGCGGACTGATTAGTACATAGGGCCCAACGGTCCTGTACCCTTAATCCCTCTCAAAATGCGATAAATGTCTGATACTCAACGTCTTGGCCCCCCTTTATAATAAAAGCATAAGAGTTGTCCGAAACAAAGCTCGGGCAAATTTATAAAGAGGGGGTTCATTTTAATGAACAGTATCTTAATTTATGCCGTAAATTTCTTTTCACAAATGAAAAATAATAAAAAAGGCCAGGGTATGGTTGAGTACGGACTTATTATCGGCCTGGTTGCAATTGTTCTTGTCGGAGCATTGGTAGCGCTGAACGGCGGACTTGGAAACATCTTTAAAGATATCACCGGCGTATTAGAAGATCCGGCAGCTGCGACACCTAATCCGTAACACCATAATCCAACTCATAGAATGATGCTAATGTTATTTTTTTCGAAGTCTGCCCCTGTATATTGCAGGGGCATATTTTTTAAAAGGCAAGAGGTGAGTACTATGGAACGGAATCAAAGGCGTGGAAGCAAGGGCCAGTCGCTTGTTGAAACTGCGGTGATCTTGCCGGTGGTGCTTCTTCTGATTATGGGAATTATAGATTTCGGGCTGCTTTTCAACAATTATATTTTAATTTCCAACGCCTCCCGGGAGGGAGCGCGAAGAGCTTCCCTGGGTGGAACAGACGAGGAGATCGTTCAAACCATTCAGAATATTACCACTGCATTGGAACTGGCAAAGCTGACAATTTCCATCACCCCTGCGTATTCATCGAGGGGCCATGGTACTGAGGTAAAGGTAACTGTCAGTTATAAAAGTGAACTGATTACACCCATAATCGATAAATTTTTTCCTGACGGGGAGGCCGTATTGAATTCTGCCTCCATCATGAGAGTGGAATAGTCTTTAATTTTATGATCCTAACAAGGCTTAACTAAAAGGGGCTGTTTACATGGAAAAGAAAATCAATAAAAAAGCGCTGATCCTTTCATTAATATTCGCATTGATATGCTGCATACTGATTTACTTCTATTTTGGGAAGCGGGAAGAACCCCGGCAGACAAAAGACCAAATCAAGGTACTGGTTGCAGCCCGCAATATAAATGTGGGTGAAGAAATAAAGGCTGGGGACATACATGTCATGGATATAACCGAAGACTCAGCGCCTGCGGGAATTATCAACACCAGAGAAAATATCGAGGGCTTTTATGCCAGGGAACCGATTATTATGGGGGAGCCCTTCCGCCAGGAAAGGCTTGCAGAGCGGGAGGATTTAAGCCTGGCTGCCAATATTCCGGAAGGGATGCGCGCATTTACGGTTTTTGTCAATGAAAACACTCTCTTTTCAAATCAGTTAAAAATAGGGGACCGGGTGGATGTCATCGGAAACTTTACAAAAGAAAGCGCAGAAGAAACCAGTGACACCATCAGCAAAACGATCATTCAGGATATTGAAATACTGGCTATAGGTCCAAGACGTGTCAATAAGGAGACCGGTAACGCCGGCTCGGATTCATCGGAAAATCTGCCCGGTACGGTGACCCTTTGCATGAGCCCGGCCGATGCGGAAAAGATGGCTTATACAACTACATTTGCAAGCTATACCCTTGCTCTCCGGGGAAGCAGTGATGACAAAAGGGTCAATACATCAGGCGTAATGCTCAATGACTTGGCAAAATAGAGCATTTTTAAACAATAATTTTGGAGGGTTCATTCATGGAAAATGGAAAAATCAATGTTGTCATTGTGGACGACAGCAATGACACTGTTGAAAATATAAAAACGCTGCTGGGGCTTTATGAAAAGACCATTGAGGTAATTGGTACGGCTAAGGGAGGCAAGGAAGGCGTAAAACTTTGTCAGAAGCTCAGGCCGGATATTGTGCTGATGGATGTCAATATGCCCGATATGGATGGGCTGACGGCAACGAATCTCATTACCTCCAGCATCCCGGATGTCGGCGTGATTATCATGTCGGTCCAATCGGAAAATGAATATCTGAAAAAAGCCATGTTTGCAGGCGCCAGGGAATATATCATCAAACCTTTTTCAGCCGATGAGCTGGTGGCTTCGATAACCAAAACCTACGAGGCCCAAAACAAGAGAAAGCATAATACCAAAATGCTGGATCAGGTTATCCAGACCCGAGTGATATCCGTGTTCAGCACAAAGGGCGGAGTCGGAAAAACAACCATTGCAACCAATCTGGCAGTGGCCCTGGCCAGAACTGCAAAAAAACGGGTGTGCCTTTTGGACCTGGATCTCCAGTTCGGCGATGTGGGGGTCATGATGAACCTCTCGGTGAAGAATACCATTTACGACCTTGTCAAAGATATAAAAAATCTGGACTCAGATCTTATCAATGATTATCTTACTACCCATTTCACCGGAGTCGATGTTCTGCCTGCCCCTGTTAAGCCTGAATATTCGGAATTTATCGATTCCAAGCATATTGAAAAGATTCTGAGCTTTTTAAACGGCAATTTTCATTATGTCATTATTGATTTGCCCGCTTCTTTTCAGGATATTGTCCTTACAGCCCTGGATAACTCCGAGAAAATATTGATTGTGTCCACGCTGGATCTTCCGACCATCAAAAATATTAAAGTGGGCTTAAATCTTATGGAAAATCTCAAATACAAGGATAAGGTTCAGGTCGTTGTCAACAAAGCCAATGAACAGTACGGTGTACGGTATTCCGAATTCGAGGAAACAGTAGGCTATCCCATATGGGTGAATGTTCCGGAAGACAGCAATACGGTCATCACCAGCGCCAACAAGGGAATCCCCTTTGTCATGACAAGAGACGACACAAAGGTTGCCAAAGCCATATTTGAGCTGTCGGATAAAATTCAGAATAATAATTTGCAGCCGGCCAAAGAAAAAAGCTCAAAATGGAAAATATTTAGCTTTTAAGAGAGGGGGATGCGCCTGTGGGATTATTGGAAAGACTGGCCATGGACAAGGAAGAAGAGAGTAAGAGGAGTAAAGGACAGAGCTCTGCAGCCGGCCAAAGAGAAGAAATAAAAGCTGACCCCTATAAGGAGATCAAAGAAAAAATATTTGAAAGAGTTGTAGATGAGGTAAAAATAACCGGCGAAGAGGATTGCGACATGCAGAAGGTCCGGGAGGAAATCCGCAGTGTCGTGAACGAGGTCATTGAAAGCGAGGCCCAATACCTTACAAGGAATGAACGCAATATCATCGTGCGTGAAATCATCAATGAAACCATCGGCTTTGGTCCGATCACTCCGCTCCTGCAGGACCCGCAGGTCAGCGAAATCATGGTGAACGGCGCCGACCAGGTGTATGTGGAGCGGCGGGGCAAGCTGGAATTAAGCGATGTCACCTTCCAGGATAATAATCATATCCTTCACATTATTGAAAGAATTGTCGCCCCCTTAGGACGGCGTATCGATGAAAGCTCGCCGATGGTGGATGCAAGACTTCCCAATGGCTCCCGTGTGAATATCATCATTCCGCCCCTGGCCCTTAACGGCCCTACAATAACCATCAGAAAGTTCTCGGAGAAGCCTTTTACGGTAAACGACCTCATCCGTTTCGGCACATTGTCTCCGGAGGTGGCTCAGTTTCTGAAGGCCTGCGTTGAGGCAAGGCTCAATGTTGTGGTGTCGGGGGGAACCGGCAGCGGCAAAACAACGACTTTAAATGTCATATCCTCCTTTATCCCTCACGATGAACGCATCGTGACCATAGAGGATGCCGCAGAGCTTCAGCTGAACCAGGAACATGTGGTAAGGCTTGAGACCAGGCCTCCCAATGTGGAAGGCAAAGGCGCCATATCCATCCGTGATCTGGTACGAAACTCATTGCGTATGCGCCCTGACAGAATTATCGTAGGGGAGGTCCGTTCGGGGGAGGCGTTGGATATGCTCCAGGCCATGAATACCGGCCATGACGGATCTCTGACAACCGGTCATGCCAATTCGCCCCGGGATATGCTTTCACGCTTGGAAACCATGGTTCTTATGGCAGGCATGGATCTTCCCATAAGAGCCATACGCGAACAAATATCCTCGGCCATTGATATTATTATCCAGCAGTCACGCTTAAAGGACGGCTCCAGAAAGGTGACCTATATCACCGAGGTGGTCGGTATGGAGGGGGATATCATTACCCTTCAGGATATTTTCCTTTATAAGGAAGATGAACACGACCATACAAGGCATCACTCAGGGGAACTGAAGCCTACCGGCATTAAACCGAAGTTTATGGATAAGCTCATGAAAACCGGTGTTGTTCTGCCCTCTGATATTTTCACAGCAGGCTTTTAAATATATTATTCCATCAAGAATTTTAAGTTCCCGGGGCTCCGGAAATTCTTGGTAGGCTTAACGGAGGGATAAAAATGATCTATTTGATTGCCGCTCTGTGTTTATCTTTATGGATCGCAGCGTATCAGATCCTGAACGGTATTTTCTGTAAAAACAATTATGTGAAAAGAATAGGAATCTATACGGGCCAGATAGAAATAAACAGGGCAGAAAAAGTCAAGAAGCAGGAATCATACCGGCAAGGCCTCCGCATACTTGCAGAAAGTATAGAAAAGGCCGGTATTTTCACCAATTACAAGGAAACCGTAAGAAAGCGGCTTAACAATGCCAATATTCCCATGCGGCCGGAGGAATTTCTGGCCATCTGCCTGTTATTGTGCGTCGTTTTTGGACTTTTTGGGGCTTTATTATTTGGCAGCCCCGTATTAATGCTCGCTTTGGCTGCCGCAGGCTGGCTGATCCCGGGGCTTGTTTTAAAGGAAAATATCAATAAAAGGCTTCGAACCATTAACAGTCAATTGGGCGATACCATTGCCATTCTTTCAAATGCCATGAAAGCCGGGCATAGCTTTTTTCAAGCGGTGGATTCGGTAACCAGGGAAATGAAGGGCCCCGTGGCCGATGAGTTTGCCAAGGTCCAGAAGGAAATAAGCCTTGGTGTCAATACTGAAACTGCCCTGGAAAATATGGTAAGCCGGGTGGGCAGTGATGACCTGGAATTAATGGTGATCGCCGTTTTGATTCAGAGACAGATAGGCGGAAATTTGTCTGAAGTGCTGGATAATATTTCTGATACCATCCGCCAGCGTATCAGAACCAAGGGAGAGATTAAAACACTGACCGCGCAGGGCCGCATGTCAGGCATTATTATTGCGCTTCTGCCCTTTATACTGGCAGCCATCGTAAGCACTATCAGCCCGGACCAGATGATGACGCTGGTCACAGCGCCGCTGGGCAAAGTGCTCATTGCGGTTGCTCTTCTGATGGAGACCGTCGGTATCATATTTGTGCGCAAGATCATCAATATTGAGATATAGGAGTTTATTATGGAACAGCTGCCGATTTTATTTCTGTTCACTTTCCTTGTTTTATTACTATATAACCTTCTGCAGGTGAGAGATCATAAAGAGGACAATATTTCTGAACGACTGCAGAGAATCCGGAATCAGACCGTTTCGCAAACGCCCGGGGAGGAATTGAACCGGTCTTTTTCCGACCGTGTTATAAAGCCCTTCCTGGAAAGCGTTGGCAAATCGCTTATACGCCTTGCGCCCGAGGAAATGATTTCGAATCTGGAAAATAAAATTATTATGGCCGGAAGACCCAGGGACTGGGACGTCAACAATTGGCTGGTCATGGAGGCGGCACTGGTATTGGGCCTTCCCGTTTTGATCCTGCTCACTTATATCCAGCTGCGCATTGACATAAGGAGCATCATTTTAGTGGCCGGGGCGGCGGCTTTGATAGGAATCTTGTTTCCGAATATGTCCTTAAATAATAAAATCAGAAAAAGGCAGTCCGAGGTGATGAAAACTCTTCCGGATATTATGGATCTCCTTACCGTCAGTGTTGAGGCAGGCCTGTCCTTTGATTCGGCGCTGTCCAGGGTGGCGGAAAAAATGCCCGGAACGCTGGCCAGGGAATTTGAGGTGGTCCTTCAGGAAATGAAGGTGGGCAAATCCAAAAAGGATGCATTGTACCAAATGTCGGACCGCATCGGCGTCCAGGATTTCAGAAGCTTTGTAAGCGCTGTGGTTCAAGCCGAGCAGTTGGGTGTCAGCCTGGGAAAGGTATTAAGGATCCAGTCGGAGCAGATCCGTAACAACAGAAAGCAGATCATTCAGCAAAAGGCTATGAAAGCGCCTGTTAAGATGCTGATACCCATGGTTGTCTTCATTTTTCCAACCATCTTCATTGTCATATTGGGCCCGGTCGTGATCAATTTAATTGATATGTTCTCGAAAAAATAAGTGGAAATAGCTCCATGCTTGATGAAGGAAAACTGAAAACCGTTCAATCAAGGATTATTACTTTATTGCAACCTTCCTCCACAATATGATAAAATTATATTGGTTTATAGCGAAAAAATACGAATTGGCAGCGTTATAAAAATACCAACAGATAAAGCCTGCAGGAGGGTAAAGGATGGATTTCACTGGTTTCAGGAAATCTGGTAAGGATTCGCGGAACTTATTTTCAGAAGTATTTTTTGTCCTTGCTGCCTGCATCCTTTTAAACGTATCTGTCTATGTGTTGAATGGCTTATTGGGCTTCACATTACCGAATATCAATTTTTTGATCCACATCATGCTGTTTTTGTCATCGGTAATTTCTCTGTCCATTTTTTTGATTTCTTTTTCTTCTTATCCGCAAGTTAAAAATTATCAAATTCTGATTGTGTCCTTAACCTTCTTTGTGGTGGGCTTACTTGACGGCTTTCATGTTTTAAGCATTCCCGGAATGATTTTTGGTTTTCAGGAATGGGAAAACAAGACCCTGATGATATGGGTGATCACCCGTCTTCTCAACGCCGCAGGCTTCAGCTATGCTTTAGCGGGCGATGAGAAACCCATGAAAGCGGTTAAAAGGCGATATCTAATTTTATATTCCATTCTGATGGTTATTCTCACCTTATGCTTTGCCGCCTTTAACCCTCTGAAAATTGTCGTTTTTAAAGAAACCTCGGGCTTTACTGCGCTGGGGGTGGTCCTTGCCGTAACCATAGCAATCTTTTATATCTATGATGCAAACCGGGCTATGAAGCTGTTCAATAAAACCGGCGGTCCAATCTATAAAATGATGGCAGGCACCTTTGTGCTGATGTTTTTTAATGTTGTATCAATGCTGGGCATCCGCCGGTTTTATGATGCTCAGAATCTGCTGAGCCAGGTTTACCAGCTGATTTCATATGGAATGATGTTTAACGTCTTTTTCGTTCACGGAATAAAAGGGCCCTATATTCTCCTGTCCCAGACCAAAGCGGAATTAAACAGCTATCTGACAGAGATGGACAAATTAGTGGATAAGCGCACCAATGAATTAAGAAGCATCAATGAAAAGCTCATGGCCGATCAGGAAATTGCCAGGGGAATGCAGATGTCAATGCTTCCGGCAAGCCTGCCGGGAAATGAATATGTGACCTTTTCATCAGGATATATACCGGCCGAAAACTTAAGCGGGGACTTTTACAATGTATTTAAAATTGACAAAGACCGTTTCGGCATTTGTATCGGTGATGTTTCGGGCCATGGCGTTTCAGCCGCCATGCTCTCCATATTTACCTTTCAGAAAATTCAGGCCATTATGGAGGAGGCGGACGGTGAAGATATGACCATTCCGTCCATCGTTCTTAAAAACATTTATGAATCCTTTAACTACGCCAATTTTAACGATGATATGTATATTGTGATGCTGTATGGGGTTTTCAACACCCAAACCGGGATTTTTTCCTACGCGTCGGGAGGCCTGAATACAACTCCATTGAGAATACGTCCCGATGGCTCCATTCAGGAGTTGGAGAATGACGGATTTGCCATCTGCAAGCTCGGGGAGCTTATAAACCCGAAGTTTGTAAACCGTCAGATACTGCTGTTCCCCGGCGATAAATTGATCCTCTATACCGACGGCTTGACCGATGCCCGGAACAGCGCCCATGAGAAATATACGACAGAGCGCCTGAAAAAAACAATCCTGCGCCATTATAAATGGGGCTTGGATCACCTTACCGAAGCCATTCTTGAAGATGTTGAGAACTACACGGACCAAAAAGTCTCTGATGATATCACCATGGTAACCGTTGATATTCTTCCACCCTTCTAAGGAAGAGACCCACGAAAAAATATTGCTCTAAGCATGTGCCTGCAGAGCGGCACACTTTAACATCGCTCCGGCACTAAATTA
>DOHN01000172.1:5626-6211 GCA_003535195.1 Ruminiclostridium sp. | reverse complement strand
CCTGGCTGTCCGGTGAATTTTGATAAGGAAAAGAAATAATACAGGTCTGGTAATTCACATATAAATGGAAGGATAAATGGAACGGATCATTATGATGGAACGCTTATTAATAGTGACTAAAGGGGAAGAATTCTATGTCCGCAATTATTACTCTGAATAATCTATATCGTGTCTATAAAATGGGATCGGAACGGATTATGGCGGTTAACGGGGTAAACCTCGATATTGAGGAAGGTGAAATATGCTGCCTGCAAGGCCCCTCGGGCTCCGGAAAATCCACCATTCTTCATTTGATGGCCGGTCTCGACAGGCCGTCTAAAGGCTCCATAACCATAGGCAAGACCCGGATTGATACCCTGACTGAAAATCAGCTGGCTATTTTCCGGCAAAGATACGTAGGCTTCATTTTTCAGAGCTATCACCTTATCCCCACCCTCACCGCCCTGGAAAATGTAGCGATGCCGCTTACTCTATGCGGTATTCCGAAATCCAAACGCATGAAGAGGGCAAAGGAGCTTATGGAGGCTGTGGGGCTTAAGGACCGCATGAAGCACAGACCATCGGAAATGAGCGGAGGCCAGCAGC
>DOHN01000172.1:5216-5507 GCA_003535195.1 Ruminiclostridium sp. | reverse complement strand
AGCGGAGGCCAGCAGCAGAGAGTCAGTATCGCTCGCGCTTTTTCAAATGATCCCAAGGTGGTATTTGCCGACGAACCCACCGGAAATCTGGATACGGCAAACACCTATGAAATGATGAATCTCATGACAGCTATGGCAAAGGAATCAAATCAGACCCTGGTTATCGTCACCCATGACGCTGAAATTTCCGGTTATGCATCGCGCATCGTCAAAATCCGCGATGGAAAGATAGAAAAGATTGAGAATGGAAGGGGCTTGCACCATGAAAAAATTAATGCTTAAAAAAATGAA
>DOHN01000172.1:4911-5088 GCA_003535195.1 Ruminiclostridium sp. | reverse complement strand
ATTTGGATTATCCTTGTAGTCTTTATTTTTACCGCTATCTTTTCTATGGCGGAATTTAATACCGATGTCCAAGCGGCGCCGATGGATTTTGTTTTATCCCATGCCGGCACCAAATCTTTAAGCAAGGGCGATGACTTTGTTCTAAAATTAAAGATGCGTACTACCTCGGCAATCAAT
>DOHN01000172.1:3114-4803 GCA_003535195.1 Ruminiclostridium sp. | reverse complement strand
CTCGGCAATCAATGAAATTTCTAATATTGTCATTGATTTTTCCGGTTCTGGCATTGCCCGCATGAAGGACAATGAAACCCAGTATTTTCCATCAGAAACAGTTAAATCCGCAGAAAATGTTGACATTGGCGAAATTCTTATGGTCTTTACAGGGGATGGCAGCAGCGCCATCATGCCGGTAAGCGTTTCGTATACCTTGAACGATAAAGATGAGAAAACAGTCTCGGTCAATTTGATTCTGGATGTTGAAGAACCGGAAGAGGATGACTCTGGCTCAGGGTCCGTGGATACCAGCAAGTACATACCCGATATCTTTGCTTCAGTGCCGAATAACCTGGAATTAAGCGCGGGCAAAACGGCGACGGTTACGATGAGCCTGAAAAACATCAGTACCCGCAGTTCGGCCAAAGATATTATCATCACGCCGCTGTATCAGGACAATTCACCCTTTGTTTCTATCAGGGTCCTATCGGAAATGCCCATTAAACAACTTTTGACCAGTGCAACCGCCGACGTAAAGTTCTCGGTGGATGTGGATAAGTTTGCTGCGGAAGGCGTTTATCCCTGTACCTTTAAGCTGACATATACCAATGCCTGGGGAGATGAGATCAATCCCGTAGAGCGTACGGTGTACATAAAAGTCGTCAATTCCCAAACGAACTGTAATCTGAGCCTTCAGCTGCCGCCCGATCAAAACGCTTCTGCCGCAGCCGGAGGAAACTTTGATCTTCCGATCATTATCAAAAACAGCGGATCCCTTGCCGCCAAAGAGGTTAAGGTGTCTATAACAGGCATGTCCCAGGAAACCTTTACGCTTTCATCGGGGACAGGCCGAAAGGATTTTCGTGTTATTTACGGCAATGAGAGCTATCCTATGACCTATACCCTCAAGGCCTCCAGCAGCTTAAAGAGCGGCAGCTATCCCATCTCCTTTGTCGTTGATTATGTGGATGAAAAAGGGACAGCCGGAAAAGTGGAACAGCAGGTGTGGGTACCCGTAGCAGGAAAAGACGGTGGCATCACCATGCTGGAAATTGAGGGAATAACGCCTTCCAAAACAACGGTGAAATCGGGAGAAAGCTTTGACGTTTCTGCCAAAATAAAGAACACCGGTGATTATGATATCGCCCAAATAAAAGTGTCCGCCGATGGAACAGCAGCAATGCTGCCAATTTCTCAGAATCTTTATGTGATATCCAACCTCAAAAAAGGAGAGACTAGGGACATCACTTTCAAGTTCCAGTCCAGGCCCGATGCGGAAAGAGGCGGTGTTCCCATTACCATTAAGGCTGAGCCGGTAGATGGCGGAGAAAATTCGTCTATTGCCCGGGCAATATCGGTATTTCTGGATTCCACAGCCGAAGGCAGCAAAGAAGCGGGAAAGAATGTTCCAAAGATCATTGTCAGCAGCTATTCTTCAGATCCCACCCTGGTAAAGGCAGGGGAAAGATTTACGCTGAATATGCAGTTCTTGAATACCCATGCTTCCAAAACCGTCAGAAATATTAAGGGCAGCTTTGTCGTAACAGAGGCTTCCAATGAGACGGGAAGCGTATTCTCTCCGGTTGAAAGCAGTAATACCTTCTTTATTGATTCCATCAACCCCAAGGGTACCTGCGAGTGGTCGCTGACCCTTTATACCATTCCCGATGCAAAATCTAAGACCTATACCGTTACCGTTTCTTTTGA
>DOHN01000172.1:853-2921 GCA_003535195.1 Ruminiclostridium sp. | reverse complement strand
CCGGTTTACCAGCCCTCCAGATTTGAGACCTCGGAGATCATGGTGCCTTCGGAGGCTTATGTAGGTCAGCCTGTTTATGTGAGCTTTGAGATGTACAATATGGGCAAAACCGATATTTATAATGTACAGCTCAATGTGGAAGGGGATTTCGATGCCCAGCCTAGAAGCAACTATTTTGGCAATTTTGAATCGGGCAGAAGGGAATATTTTGAGCTGAATCTGATACCCTCTGCGCCGGGGGAGACGGACGGCCGTATTGTCTTTGAATATGAGACGGCCAGCGGTGAAAAGCAGGAGCTGGTCAAGGAATTCTCAATGAATGCCATGGAAATGGATATGCCCGTGGATGGAGAATTCCCTCCCGACGGATCCATGGATCCCGGAATGGAAGGCCAGAACAAAGGCTTCTTCCAAAGCGTATGGTTCTATATCATTCTCGGGGTGGTTGTAATAGGCGCTGTTGTCGCCGCGGTTCTGATTGTGCGCAAGCGTAAAAAGAAAGAGGAGTTTGAGTTCTAATGAAATTTATGGATTTGCTCATCCTCAGTGTTAAAAATCTTTGGCGCCATAAGCTCCGGTCTTTTTTGACCATACTGGGCGTCATGATCGGTACCTGTGCCATTGTTATCATGCTGTCCCTCGGCATTGCCATGAACCGCAATTTCATGGAGCAGGTCAGTCAAATGGGAAATATCATGCAGATCCAGGTTTTTAACTATAACCAGGGGGGCAAGACTCCCGAAGGCAATGATATACCCGTACTTGACGATACCATGGTAGCCAATTTTGAAAGAATGGACGGCGTCCAGGGGGCGACTCCTGTCATCAATATTAATGTTAAGATGCTGGCCGGCAAATATGTAAGCTATATCAATATTTTGGGAATCAAATCCGAAATGGTTGGGCTTTTGGATATCCCCGTCAGCAGCGGAAGACCTCTGCAGGGGGGGGACACCAATCAGATGGTGGTAGGCGGTTATGTGGCACAAAACTTTTATAACCCCAAATCTTACCGGTGGGATCCCGCGCCCCCTGATTTCGACCTTACCGAAGAGAAGCTGACCATCAGCTGGGACATGGATTATGGCGAAAACATGCAGTCCAGTTCCAAGGTCAAGGTGAAGCCGATCAAGGTTGAAGTGGTGGGAACCATAAGCCAAAGCGGCTCTGAATATGACTGGTCCATTCTCATGCCCTTTGAGACCGTCAAGCAATATCAGAAAGACATCGAAAAATACAACAAGCAAATAGGCGGGGGCTCCGGTGGAGGCGTGATCTTTAGCAGAGGCATGGATTCCTACTCCTCAGGAAGCGGCAAGGGTTATCAGAGAGTGATTGTCAAAGCGAAGAATATCGATACCGTGGTACCCGTAATGGACCGGATTAAAGAGCTGGGCTACGAGTGCTACAGCCCCATTCAGATGCTGGAGGATATGAAGCAGCAGTCTGCCGGATTGCGCCAGATCCTTCTGGGCATAGGGATAATGTCCTTTGTCATTGCCGCCATTGGTATAGCCAACACCATGTATATGTCTATTTATGAACGTACCCGTGAAATAGGCATTTTAAAGGTAATAGGCGCAAGGCTGAAAGATATTAAGCATATATTTATGCTTGAGGCCGGCTGGATTGGAATATTCGGCGGATTAATGGGGGTTGCGCTGAGCTTTTTGCTTTCCTTCCTCTTAAACAAATTCAATGTCAGTATAGGCGGATCCGTTATCTGGACTCCTGACGGTCAGAAGACACTGCCCTCCTCCTATATACCATACTGGCTGACATTGATGGCCCTGATATTCTCTCCTCTGGCGAGCCTTGTTGCAGGGCTGCTGCCATCCCGAAGAGCCATGAAGCTGAGCGTCATGAAGGCCATAAGACAGGAGTAAATGATAATATTATTATAGAGCATAAAAAGGCACTTGGAGAAGAATCCTCCAGGTGCCTTTTCGATAATGAGGCCCGGTACTCCTTTGCCTAGACCGGATGATTTGATTTTACCGATTGATATAATTTTACGGTGATGGGGTCTACCTGTCGTATAAAATAAAAAAATGGTTGCTTTTCCATT
>DOHN01000172.1:0-767 GCA_003535195.1 Ruminiclostridium sp. | reverse complement strand
ACAAGAAGTTGGCCGTATTTGCAAAGCCCTATAAGAAAACAATCATTGTTCTGATCATACAGATGATATTTCTGGCAATGGTAGACGCAATATTTCCGAAGATCAACCAGTATGCAATTGATAATTTTGCAGTAAAACAGAATCTGGACGGATTTTGGACCTTTAGCCTGGCGGCACTGGGTATTGCGGCTCTACAAGCCGTTAATGTGCGGTTCATGATCCAGAATGCCGGCACCATCGAAAACAGTGTGCCCTATGATATGAGAAAGGCGGCCTTTCAAAAGCTCCAGGAATTATCTATCATTTTATGACAGAACCCCGGTGGGCTGGCTTATGGCGAGGCTTACCTCGGATATCAAAAGAATAGGCGTTTCACTTTCGTGGCATGTGGTGGATTTTTTCTGGTCCATCTTCCTGGTTCTGGCCATGACGATCCTGATGCTGGCTGCTAATGTGACATATGCCCTTATCGTACTGTCGGCGGTTCCGGACGGAGTAGATTACAGGGAGCGGCCCCTCCTTTGGATGTATTCCAATATCGGTTATGTACTCCAGGAGCCCCATCTTTTCAGCGGCAACGTCAGGGATAATATCACGTACGGAAGGCAGGGCGCAAAGCAGGAGGATATTGAAGCGGCGGCGAAAATAGTAAATGCCCATAGTTTTATCCAGAAACTCGAGAAGGGCTATGACACCGAAGTGGGGGAGCGCGGGAACCGGCTTTCAACAGGGCAGAAGCAGCTTGTTTCCTTTGCGCGGGCCATTTT
>DOHN01000200.1:1680-6560 GCA_003535195.1 Ruminiclostridium sp. | reverse complement strand
CGGGAAATGACCTGCTCAAAAGAAATTCCAACGGCTTTCAACATGCTGGGATACCGGCTGTGAGACGTAAAGCCGGGGATGGTGTTGACTTCGTTAAAGACGACCTTTCCCTGTGCATTGAGGAACATATCCACCCGCGCAAAGCCGCGGCATCCCAGCGCCTGATAGATGGTCCTGGCAGTTTGTTTGATTTCCTCTGCTTTTTCTTTGGAGATTCGTGCGGGAACATGGATGGCCGAAGTTTTCAGCGTATATTTTTCAGTGAAATTGAAGAACCCGTCCGCAAGCTCGATTTCATCGACCTCTCCCACCGTCAGCACATCGTTTCCCATCACGGCGCAGCCAACTTCAAATCCCGTAATGCATTCCTCAATGATGACCTCATCATCGTATTCAAAGGCCAAATTGACAGCGGCGGGAAGCACTTCCCGGTCAATCACTCTGGTAATGCCATACGAAGAACCGGCCCTGACCGGCTTTACGAACAGCGGATAACCGAGGCTTTCGGCCTGCTTCAGAGCAATTCCGGCATCCATATTCTTTTTCAGCACGAAGGAATCAGGAACCGGTACACCGGCAGCACGGGCAAGCTTGTGCGCCCGGTCTTTGTCCATGCAGAGCGCCGAGGCCAGTGTCCCGCAGCCAACCAGCGGGATTCCGGACAGTTCAAATAATCCCTGGACCGTACCATCCTCGCCGTTCTTTCCGTGCAGAACGGGAAAAGCGGCATCAATAGGAAGTTTTACGACCTTATCAGGGTAAAATACCAGCAGGGCATGTGTCGTACGATCTGGAGAGAGCGCCGCAGGCGTACAGTCTGAGAAATTGCACCAGGTATCCTTGACGATTTTCTCAATATCTCCATCAAACCGGTACCAGTCTCCCTTGGTTGAAATCCCAACCAGTATGGGTATAAATTTGTCGGTGTCGATATGCTTAATCACAGAATAAGCGGACTGAAGCGATACACTGTACTCCGGAGAGCAGCCGCCGAACAGAATGGCAATATTCAATCTTTTCATTTTATTCATTTTCCTTTCTCTGCGATTTCAGTTCCGTCGGGAAGCGGGTAGCCGATCTCGCATTTGTTTCGATAGAGCAGCTTTGCGGAAACGCATTTTCCGGTTGTGCTCAAAATTGTTTTTTGGTTCACATCGACTTCTTCAAAAACCTTGTTGTTCTTGCGGTAATACAGCGGGGTACCATTCACAACCTCATAGGACTGTCCCACATCTTTGTCGGTCAGAAGGCGTCCGATAATATGTTCTTTGTCAAAGGCAATACTGATTTGAAAGGAAGCCTCGGTTTCGTTTTTGACCTTCAGATCAAGCCAGCCTTCCGACACCGTTGCGTCCACGCCCATCGGTGCGTCGCTGGGCGGTTCCGGAAAGTCCTTCACGCCATGTCCATACCGTTCTACAATAGTGAGCGGCGCATGGAGGAACATCCAAAAGAGCAGATTGCTCATTTGGCACATCCCGCCGCCGGGGGCCGTCGTGAGCTTTCCGTCAACAACGGTCAGCCCGTCCTTATACGGAGTATCCCGGTCCGCGTATCGGACCAGTTTCCAGAAAGAAAAGGTCTCATGCGGCCGTATGACCACCCGATCCAAAGTGGCCGCAGCCAGCTTCAGGTTAAAAATCTTATTCTCCTGATACATCATGTCAAAACCGGTTTCCCGGTTATATAAAGGGCAGCTCGTCTCAAAAAGCTGATACGGAAAAAGATCTTCGGATTTGGCCGCTGCATAGCGGTTTCCATCCAGGCGCATTCCTGTATAAAAGCAAAATAGTCGTTGCCTTATTCTCAGTGGCAACAGCCACGGAAAAATTTGCGTGACACGTTTTCTTGACACTTTCTCCTCCTTTCCGGGGATACGGCAAAAGAAAAATCCCCGCTCTGCACGTCTATCGTAGCAAAGCGGGGACAACCATGTTTTTGATTTTAGTGAGAAAAGCCTTAAAATTAGACTACGAAAATCATACGATTTTCTGACAATCCATGGGAAGCGTCACGGTAGAGGTTTGTTGCTATACCTTGGAATGGAATGCCCAGCATGTCCATTCTGAAAATCTTGCGGGAAAAGTGATTCTGGAGTTGGGCAGTGGAAGCGGCTTTTTTCTGCGGCGGATTTATGATGCTCTGCCCGAAGACGCTGTTTACATTGCCGCGGACCATGATCCCGGAAAGTTACGATTCTTAAAAGGGATTTTGGAAAAAGCGGAAAAGAGAAAAGGAGTCCTTTTTATCTGCTGTGATTTTCCCCAAATTCCTCTAAAAGCCCGATCCGTAGATGTTTTATATGATTTTACAGGGACCAGCAATTTTAGCTTTGAGCACAGAGAATTTTTGCCGAGGCTAGTTGAGCGGTTCTTAAAAACAGAGGCTGAGCTGCTGGGCTCATATATCATCTTCCGGAATTTCAGCCCGGACAGCATGGTTCCCATTGATTTTCGGCCGAATTTTCAGATTCATTCCATCAAAAAGCAAATTGAAGAACTTGGTTTTATCAAAAAAGCTGAATATACATCTGACGTTGTAACAAAAGGGGGCTTTGCTGTGAGACTGGCAAGTATCCAAAAAAGCGAGTGGCTGAATTTTACAATGTTTCTTACAGGGCGAAGCATAGCCGTCCCAATATCGTTTCAAAGGATAACATCATAAGGTTAAATTCGATCGGGAAAATTGTTGATTCGGCAGCGACCATTATTAGCCCGGGCCTGGGTGGAGCTCTGTATGCTGTGATGGGCATACAATTTTTTGTCCTTCTGAACGGGATTGCTCTTATTCTATATTGCAATTCATACAAACACGAAAATTAAAATAACCTGGGCTAAACAGACTATAAAAAACGATATAGGAAAAATAATCAGGAAGTTTTACAGAAAAGATATATCTTCCGCCAAGGGGAAGATGTGTCTTTTTTTATGTGGTAAAGTATGCTATTGTGGATTCAAAGTTTGCTGCATCACACGAACAGAATCAGAAATTTGTACTACAATTATCTATCTTATTTGAGGTGACTTTATGGAATGTATAGAGTGTTATAGTGAGAAAAATCGTATTACTCCTTTATTAGAACCACGAAACTGTTTGGAAAATCATAGACAGTACATTTGCGGAACTTGTGGCAGATGTATTTGTATTGATAAAGATGAAAAACGAAATGTGCAACGTTGGAATTTTCCTTTTAAATCTTTAGAAATTGCAAAATTATATTTGAGAACCGTAGACTTTTCAATGAAAAAACCTTGTGGAATTTACGAAATCACTAATAGTAAGGGAAGAAAGTCATATAAAATATTTGCAGATGTTGAAGACTTAAAAACTTATCTTGATAAAAATAAAGATAAATGCTGTGACCTTATGCAGCCTGTTTATATGAAAGAGAAGTATCAAGATTTTTCACACACAAAAGTTAAGTTTCTAGACAAAGAAGAAATTGAACAATATATATCTGAGCAAGAAAAATAGCTTTGAGAATGTCAAATTCCAATTTATTGCCTTGACTGGGGCATATAAGCTATAAAAGCAATCCCCACCAAGCCTAATATGCTATCTCAAAAAGCATGCTATTATAATTTATTGATTTGGAGGGTAAAGCAATGTATAAGAAAGGTTCCATTATCTTGTCAGTCCTGATCATAGCGGCAATTTCCGGCTGTAGTGCGGCAGCGCCCACTCCGGGCAATGAGCCGGAAGTCACTTACGAGGCTCAGTCGCCTGAACCGACCCCATCGGATACGGAGGCTTCCATTTTTTCTGAATTACCTGAGAAATTTGTATTTTCAAGCGGCGCGGGCGCTTGGGAAACTATCGTTGAAATCAAGTCGGACGGCGCCTTTATTGGTAATTATCATGATTCAAACATGGGAGACACCGGTCCGGATTATCCTAACGGGATCAGATACGAGTGTAATTTCAGCGGTAAATTTACAGATGTTAAAAAGATTGCTGATGACGAGTATTCCATGAGAGTTGAGTACATAAATACGGAGGAGGAGGCCGGCAAGGAGACGATAATCGATGGCGTCAAAGTCATAACAGAAGAGCCATACGGTTTTGAGAACGCCGGTGAATTCCGTCTATACTTGCCGGGCAGAAACACCAAAGACCTGCCGGAAGAGTTCATAAATTGGGTGAGGGGTCCGCTGGGATGGTCCGAGGTGCCGGCAGAGATGCCTGCTTATGGCTTATATAATGTGGCAGGTGGGAAAGGGTTTTACGGCGACTAGCAAGGCATGCTTCCTTACTGCCGTAGCTGCTTGTCCCTCTGATCGTTTTCTTGTTAATATTTGCCCAAGAAGTATATATTTTTCCGTTGCTTGCCGAGGCCCGGAACCGTTTACGATCATCCTAGCTTGATTTATTCGAGCTGGCGAAATATAATAAAAATTAAACTGTTTGAGGTGTATCGTGGATTATATAACATTAAAAGAGGCCAGTGGAAGAAGACCGTATCCCCGGCGCAGTAAAAATGGCAGGCGTCTGGCTTATTCCAAAGGATGCACAAAGGCCGGAAGACAGACGGAAGACCCGTCGCTTTGACGAGAACGTAGGAGTAAACAATGAATGATAAAATTTTGATTGTTGACGACGAGCGTGAAATTGCCAACCTTGTTGAGGTTTATCTTAAAAGCGAAAACTATACGGTATTTAAGTTTTATAACGCTGCGGATGCGCTTGCCTGCGTTAAACGTGAAACCCTGGACCTTGCCATTTTGGACGTTATGCTCCCCGATATGAGCGGATTTACGCTTTGTCAGAAAATTCGAGAAGAGCATTTGTTTCCAATTATCATGCTGACCGCTAAGGTGGAGGACATGGACAAAATTACGGGGCTGACATTAGGTGCGGATGACTATATCACAAAACCTTTT
>DOHN01000200.1:1170-1523 GCA_003535195.1 Ruminiclostridium sp. | reverse complement strand
GGTCGCACGCGTCAAAACCCAGTTGCGGCGCTATACCCGTTATAATACGCCCGGCACAGTACCCACAGTAAAAAATGAATTTGACATAAAAGGGCTTTATATCTGTCAGGACAGTCATGAGTGCACACTAAATGGTGTGCCGCTTACCTTAACGCCTATAGAATTCAGCATTCTATGGTATCTCTGCGAGCATTGCGGAAATGTGGTTTCATCCGAGGAATTGTTTGAGGCCGTATGGGGAGAGAAATACCTGGATAATAACAACACGGTCATGGCCCATATCGCACGGCTCCGCGAAAAAATGCATGAACCAAGCCGGAAACCAAAGTTTATCAAAACGGTGTGGGGGGTTG
>DOHN01000200.1:539-1047 GCA_003535195.1 Ruminiclostridium sp. | reverse complement strand
ATCAAAACGGTGTGGGGGGTTGGATATAAAATTGAGCAATGATTCTATGAGGCACTCGAGGCGCAGCAGGCTTTCGAGACAAATTTTAATGCAATATGCCATCGCACTGGTAGGCTTCGCAGCAGCTCTGGCCCTTCTCTTTTTGGTGGCGTATAATCTATATTCCCACTTCCCGTTTCAGGCGAACGATTGGATTTATATCCTTGCGCAATTCTATGGGGAATATATGCTCGCGTTCAACGCTATCATCATATTTTCAGGCTGGACCATCATTACCTACCTTTTTTTTCAAAAGCCTCTTCGCTATCTGGACGAAGTCGTCGAAGCCTCCGAAAAACTGGCACAGCCCGACAATACACCGATTGTTCTGTCGGCTGCGATGAAAAATGTGCAGGATGAATTGAATCTAGTACGGGAACAGGCATTTCGCAACGCCATGGCCGCAAAAGAGGCCGAGCAACGGAAAAATGATCTGGTGGTTTACCTGGCGCACGATCTGAAAACGCCG
>DOHN01000200.1:0-434 GCA_003535195.1 Ruminiclostridium sp. | reverse complement strand
TGGCGCACGATCTGAAAACGCCGCTGACCAGCGTGATCGGTTATCTTACCCTGCTTCGGGACGAGCCTCAGATTTCGCAGGAACTGCGGGCCAAGTATACAGGCATCGCCCTTGATAAGGCAGAACGTTTGGAAACACTGATTAATGAATTTTTCGACATCACCCGCTTCAACCTTACCCATCTGACGCTAGAGCCGGAGCCGGTGAATCTGACCCGGTTGCTGGAGCAAATTACCTTTGAGTTTAATCCCGAACTGGCGGAAAAATCTCTGCGCTGGGAACTGGATTTGGCGCCGGATGTTCGGCTGGTCTGTGATCCGGACAAACTGGAACGCGTATTTGATAACCTCATTCGCAACGCTATAAATTACAGCTATCCGGACACAGGAATCTTTGTTTCCATGAAACCGTCCGGCAGCCATGTGACAGTGCGC
>DOHN01000192.1:3912-4163 GCA_003535195.1 Ruminiclostridium sp. | reverse complement strand
TGTAATCAATCCGCCGGATAGGGCTTTCATCGCAATAAATCCCATATCCTTCTTCTTGCACGATTGCGCGATTTCTAAATCCGCATCACTTGCCAGAAAGGAGAATGGGAATTGTATCGTATCATACAGATTGGATTCTATTGCTTCTTTGGCCACAGCCAGCCGGTGATTGGAGATTCCAATAAAGCGGATCTTTCCTTGCTTTTTAGCCTCTAAGATTGCATCATAGAGGCCGGATTCATCCCCCGGTT
>DOHN01000192.1:2523-3738 GCA_003535195.1 Ruminiclostridium sp. | reverse complement strand
ATGTCGATGTAATCTGTCTGCAGATTCTTTAGGCTTTGCTCTAAGTCTTCCCAGAAAGCAGCGGCCGTTTTTGCCGCCGTTTTTGTACTGATAATAATCTTGTCTCTTATGTAAGAAAAAGCGGCGCCGAGTTTTTCCTCGCTGTCTGAATACATTCTTGCAGAGTCGAAATAATTGAACCCGTTATAGAATGCTTTCTGTAATAAATATACAGCATCTTTCTTTTCAACACGCTGGATGGGAAGTGCCCCGAATCCGTTTTTGCTTACCACTAAGCCTGTTTTCCCCAAGGTAACGGTCTGCATATCATTATTTTCCTTCTATAACCCTGAAACGGCTATACAATTAATTAAATTTTTCTTCATACCAAATTTCTAAAAAGCTATCCAGATCATCATTGGGATACCATGCGATAAAAGGCTCGTTGTCATTAATTTTGAAACTAATTATATCGTCAATTAATTGTTTTATTTAATGTTAACTTAAATGTTATGGATAAGCAAGCTTTTGATCACTATGCTTACCCTTCTGCCTGAAAAGCTGACACGACTAAAAAAAATCTACTTTAAATAGTTCAGTTGCTTTCTGCTGTTAAAGAAGCCCTTATATGAGAAATAACAGGCAATAAATGAAGATATGGAAGTCGTTGAAAGCAACATAAACGTAACCATTATCTGATATTTTATGGCTTCCACCGGCGACGTTCCTGCGAGGATTAAGCCTGTCATCATACCGGGAAGCGATACGATGCCCAATGTTTTTGCAGAGTCGATCGTCGGCAGCATACCTGTTTTTATGGAGTCGCGTATGATCTCGATAGAGGAGGGCAGTATATCCGCTCCCAGTGAAAGCTTTGTTTCCACTTCTTCCCGTTTGTTTTTAAAATCAGATGCCATTTGCTTGTAGCAAAGCCCTAATGCAACCATCGAATTGCTGATAATCATACCGCCGACCGGAATGATCTGGTAAGCCTCGTATTGTATTGCTTTTGAGAAAATCAAAATGACCAGCGTTACAATAGTTCCTACTGCTATGGAGACAAAAGATATCATGAGTCCGTTTTTTATGCCTTTTCCTCTTTTTGAGGCGTTATACGCCGCGTTGAATGCCATAAAAATGAGTAAAAGCGTAATAAACAGCGGATTTTGCAGGCCAAAAATATATTCCAGCACATATCCTACGGCAACAAGCTGTATTACCGCTCTGATAACGCTT
>DOHN01000192.1:1550-2347 GCA_003535195.1 Ruminiclostridium sp. | reverse complement strand
CAAGCTTCTGCCAATAAGAGAAAAAAAGCGTTACCAATACAAGGGAAGAAGCTATAAGCAATGATGAAATGCTGATCGAATTTGAAGCGTTCACCTTAATACCTCCAATGATTTAATTTTCCCGCCTTCAATTGTCAGAAGCTTATTCGCACATTTCCGGCTCTGTTCAAGATTGTGCGTTACCCATAATACCGTGGTTCCTTCCCTGTTCAGTGAAACTATAGCTTCTTCTACGTTTTTTGTATTTTCTGAATCAAGAGCGGAGGTTACTTCATCTAAAAGCAGGATTTCCGGTTTGAAAAGTAAGGTTCTGATTAACGCTATTCTTTGTTTTTCTCCTCCGGAAAGGATTTTTACATCCTTATTTAAATAATCGGCAGGTATATAAAACATGGTAAATAATTCATTTATCCGCTTTTGATCGATCCGTAAATTCCTTATGGAAAAAGGGAATCTGATATTTTCTATCACTGTATCACCAAAAAGATAAGGCGTTTGAAAGCAATATGCAATGCTTTTTCTCAGCTTTGTGGGATCATAATCAATGAAGTTTTTTTCTTTGTAAACAATACTGCCACTGGTTGGACTGATCAAATGGCTGCAAAGCTTAAGTAATGTGCTTTTACCGCTTCCCGACGGACCAATGACAGAAACATAGTCCCCTGATTCGATACTCAATGATATATTGTCAATAATTGCATTACCGCCGTTTTCAAAGCTTACGTTCCTAAATTCAAGTAATGACAAATAAAACACTTCCTTTGTTAGCCTTTGCCTTGGGAAAACTAGTTCCTATA
>DOHN01000192.1:0-1351 GCA_003535195.1 Ruminiclostridium sp. | reverse complement strand
TTCTTAAAAATTGTGCTTACAGATTTTGTTAGCCGCATTTGGAGTATCCACAGTTGCGGCAGATCACACATCCGCTTTCGTGCTCGACCTTGCCGCCGCATTCGGGACAGACCGCCGAACCTTTTGAGTCCTCCTGTCCAAAGGTTTTGGCTGTGGGCTTCGGAATATCCATTGCCGTCGCTGCCTGGGGTGCTGCTTTATACATGCTTCCATTGCCGTTGCGATGGTTCATAACCTGTTCGATCATCCTGCCGATGGCATCGGGGCAGGAAAGAACATTCAGTCCCTTCTGACGAATGGTAGAAGGGCAGCGAATACCTTTCAGCTGTTCTACAATAGACTTTTCATCAATACCTGATCTTAGAGCGATAGACACAAGGCGTGCCGTGGCCTCTGACTGGGAAGGGCATCCTCCTGCCCGGCCAGTATTGGTGAAGACCTCACAAATACCGTCTTCATCGTAGTTAACCGTAATATACAGGTTTCCACATCCGATTTTTACCTTCTCCGTAAAGCCCGTCGTAACAGCAGGACGGGGTCTCGGCACAATGTGACTATGAATCCCGGAATCACAGCTTTCACAGGCTGAAGCATCGGAGTCCTTCCCTTCCTTGCCCTTAACACTGCCGATATTCAATACCTGCATGTCACGGCTGCCATCCCTGTATATGGTTACGCCCTTGCAACCGGTACGGTAGGCCTGCCAGAACACCTCTGCCACATCCTCTACAGTAGCATCATTACGAAGATTCACCGTTTTGGATACCGCATTGTCGGTATGATGCTGGAAGGCTGATTGCATCCTTACATGCCATTCAGGCGAAATATCATGGGAAGTCACATAAACCTCTGCGATCTCCTCGGGTACTTCGTCGATACCATGAAGAGAACCCTCCTTGGCAATAGCCCGCATAAGCTCCTCTGAATAAAAATTCCCGGCCTCGGCAGCAGCCTTGAAATGAGGATTTACCTCTACAAGCTCAGTGCCATCCATCACGTTTTTAATAAAGGATATGGCAAAAAGGGGCTCTATTCCGCTGGATACACCGGCTATAATGCTCAAAGTCCCGGTGGGAGCAATGGTCGTGGTAGTGGCGTTTCTCATTTTCCTGCCGGACTCTGCATAAATACTCTTATCGTAAAAAGGAAATACTCCCTTGAGATCAGCAAGCTCCTCGCTCTTTTGCTTGGATTCATCGTCGATAAAGCCCATCACTTCCTCGGCAAGCTTCTCAGCCTCTATGGAATTGTAGGGAATGCCCAGTATGAGCAGAAGATCCGCCCAACCCATGACGCCAAGACCGATCTTTCTTGTGCCCCTGGCCATTTTATCAATTTCGGGCAAGGGATA
>DOHN01000082.1:2133-2965 GCA_003535195.1 Ruminiclostridium sp. | reverse complement strand
ACATTGGCAAAATTATAAGTGGGAAGACCGTCGCTTTTTAAAAGGATCTGGTCCTCCAGCGCGCTGTTCTCTACGGTGATGGAGCCATAAACCGCATCCTCAAAGGTGGTTGTGCCCTCCCGGGGCATTTTTTGGCGGATGACATAGGGCTCGCCGTTTTTTAGTTTTTCTTCGATCTCCTGCTGAGAAAGATTTAAGCAATGGCGGTCGTACATAAAAGCTTCGTTCTTGGCTTCAGCTTTTGACCGAAGGTCATCCAACCTCTCTTTGGAGCAAAAACAGTAATAGGCGTGGCCTTTTTTTATCAGTTCTTCCGCGTATGGCTTATAGGTGCCTTTTCGTTCGCTCTGAACATAGGGAGCATAGGGGCCGCCAATATCCGGTCCTTCATCATGTTTCATTCCGCACAATTTCAGTGTGTTATAAATAACCTCCACAGCACCCTCAACCAGCCGTTCCTGGTCTGTATCCTCAATGCGGAGAACAAATTTGCCGTTTTGGGATTTGGCTATCAGATACTCGTAAAGTGCTGTTCTTAGATTTCCTATATGCATATAGCCTGTGGGGCTTGGTGCATATCGGGTTCTTACCTGGCGTTCCATAGTTAACCTTCCCTTTCGTATATAAAGTTTAATACTATTGAAGTATTCACTTGAATCTCTTCTCGTAATCTTACCCAAAAATCAATATCCAAAGGTTATTATACACGATTCTTCCATGGCTTTACAAAAAAATTTAGCGCCTGAGCGCCAGAGTGATAAGGAAGCGAGATCTTCAATTTATAGTTTAGCGCCATGAGTGATATTTTGTGCGCCCTCGAGAAAATCCGTCC
>DOHN01000082.1:0-1853 GCA_003535195.1 Ruminiclostridium sp. | reverse complement strand
GAAACACTTCGTGTTATAATAAAACTACTGGTCAATTAACAGCAACTTAAAATCGGCTTATTTTTTTGGCTGATAAATGAACCTGAATCGATAGCATTCGTCAAATAAAGTGAAGGAGGGAGGCATGGAAATTGACTCCTTCGGAAACGGCAGAAGAGATCACACGATTGGTCGAGCTGTATGGTAATGATGTTTTTAGAACAGCCTTTGTAATATTAAAATCTAAAGAATTGGCTGAGGATGTTTACCAGGAAACATTTTTAAGGGTTTGCCGCTCTCTTTCGGGATATCGCCGCGAAAGCAGTGAAAAAACTTGGATAACCAGTATCGCTGTCAATGTTTGTCGTGACTACATGAGAAGCGCATGGAAAAGGCGTGTGGTAGTAACTGATGATTTTTTTTCCTATGCCTCCGATAGCGATACGGAAGAGACCATTGAAAAACGAAATGAGAAGAAAGAGCTTATCGAAGCTATTATGAAGCTTCCGGATAAATACAGGGAGATTATCCACCTTTATTACTACCAGGATATGAATGTGAAGGATATTGCGGGTGTTTTAAAGATACCCGGAGGAACAGTGAAGAGCAGACTTTTTAAAGCGCGGAATTTGCTTTGCGGCATGATGGGAGGTGAGGCTCATGGCTGAATCATTTGATAAAAGGGAACGATCTCCCGCCATCAGTGATGACTTGATCAAAGAGGCGTTAAAGACAGGGCTGTCGAGCATACAACCCTCCGATGAACTGCTGAAAAAAACCATTGAAAACTGCCGGAAGGAAATTGTGGGCGCCAATGAAGGGAGCAAAAGCGGGAAGCTTTTTTTGAACCCGGTGTTTTACAAGCTGGGGGCCCCACTGGCCGTAGGTGTGCTGGCGCTGGTTCTTATTTTCGGCCGAAATCAGCTGTTTTATGACAATGCAGCTTCAGGCTCAGCACCAAAGGCGGCCGCACCCAGTGCCGAAATGGCTCAGAAGGAAAAAGACGCTGGTGAAGAGTCAGAATCAGCCGGGTTCGCAGCGGCCCTAGCGCCTTCTGAGGCCCCGTCGGCTGATTCCGCTTCCGGTGGCGCCGGTGAAATGGGAATCAATAACTGTTCGGATGGAACGCTGAAAAGTACTCGGGGAAGCCTTCGGATCCTTAACTCTCTGACCCCCAGTTCAGAGACCTGGCAGGAAGAAAGCGCCGATGCATATATGCCTGAATTTATCGGCATAGCAAATCAATACAATGACATGAACGGTACTGACCTTACATTGGACCAGGAGGGGATCATAGGGGTTCATACACTGGTGGAGACGGGGGTTAATGCCAATTCTCTGCTTAACGCCCAAAGCTACCGGGAGATTTTGAGTGGCAAAGGCTATTGGGTGCTTCCGCTTAGAGATTCCCAGGGAGCCGTGGAAATGCTGCTTAATGTGAATGCGATAAATGCTGACAATGAGGAGTTGGACGTTTCTGGCAATAACTTTGAATATGGATCGGATGGGCAGGAATATCTGGCAGCCATTCAACCCTCCGGAGATGTCACTGCCAGGGAAAATGAAATACTGTTTGATTTGGAAAGTTTAAAAAACCTGGTGCTGGACGCGGGTTATAAAACCATTTCGGAAATAGTTATAGCCGACATCAATGACGGCATGGATTTTCTTGTCTTTGCTCAGGCTGACGGTGCTGAGCTTGCGGTGCCATGCTTTACAAACAGCGGCCTGTTTGGACTTGAGAACAATAAGGTCTATGCCAGGGATGAACTGTTTGAGATCATCGGCAATAATATGCTGCATTAAAAGTGCCTCCATAAGAGGATTTTCAATTGAGGCGCAAGCTATTCTATGAAAAAGGCGGTGGAACGATT
>DOHN01000079.1:7516-7942 GCA_003535195.1 Ruminiclostridium sp. | reverse complement strand
TCATTTTTTATAATTCTTCTGATTAGTGTAATATTGGTCCGAAGTGTTTCTGTAAAACCTTCATGTGCACCATTTACAACTGTTTCCGAGATGGGCGGCCCAACAGATCTTCTTTCAAATCCACGGCTTTCGATGACAAGGCACTCCTTGCAGCCGTCAATAAAAAGAACTGTTAGACCGCTTAGAATCTGCTGGTTTATCTCTTTATATGTGTTCATGTGCTCTATTTGATTTAATGATATCACGTTTTTTTCAACATAATCCAGGGGGCATTCTTCGTTAAAATCGTCTGCCGACGGAACATACATTAATTCCGGAAGTAGAAATTCATTGATAATGGAGCTATTTATCATCCCATCCACAAAAATCACGAATGCAGGTATTTTTTGTGCGACATTAAATTGACGAATAACGACATCCTTGTTT
>DOHN01000079.1:1442-7372 GCA_003535195.1 Ruminiclostridium sp. | reverse complement strand
AAACCTAAATTTCAGGAATTCAATATTTTCCTGAATGTTAGGGCTGACATATACCAGTTCCTTACACTCTGAACCGGACTCCGCGTTATTTTTATTACCTCTTTTACTTTTATCTTTTTGAGCATCCTTCTTTTTTTCGGACGGCTGATGCTTACTCCTTTTCTCAGCCTTCTGCCCCTGGCTGCCATCTTCCTCCTGTTTAGCGGAAGGCTTCTTATTTTTTATTAATCTTTCCAGAGGCAACGGAGAAATAGGCCGCTTATTTAACCTTTTTTCTTGATTTTGTTGATCTTGTTTAAGATTTTTTCCATCTTTTTGCTTTTTTTCTATTGGATCGGCATTCCCTTGTTTTTCATCATTTTGTTTCTGACTCTCACCGGTTTCTGCGCCGCTATCGGTAGTATCATCTTTCTTATTGCCGTTCTTCTCCGGCTCTTCCATATTTTCATCTGCCTGGCCGCCGGCAGCGCTGTCCATTTCTTTTTCTTGGCTGTTATTGCAGGATTTTTCATTTTCTTTGGGTTCAGTTGTGCTCTGCTGCTCCTGACTCCCCTTTAAAATTTGAAGCAGCTTGTTTTGAACTTCTGCCTGCCTTTGATCGGCATTTACACTCTGATCATTTTGTTGTTGGGTCCGATTTTTTTCTTTATTTCTATATTGATTCCAGGCCGCAGATTCGCTTGGATCCTCTGCAAACTCAAAGTCGCTTTTTGAAGGCTTCTCATAAATAAACAGACCTTTTAAACCTTTTAACATAAAGGTCACACCATCCCATCCTGAATTATATGCTGTATCATTCTTTGCACTTCAGGCGTATTTTATCCAGTTTTTTGTTAAAAATTTCATAGAATGCTTATTTGAGATCAGCTGTCTTACGTATTATCATCATTACAGCGCTATGTCACGATAACCTAGTATACGGCCTTTTTATGTAGAATTTTTTGAAATGTTTCCTTATTGATATTCCATCACAAAAATTTTTCACCATTCTAAAATGGGCTAAAGATTCAAAGAATGTCCCTAACTGAGGAGAGTGCTCTGTCAAGCACTGAAAGCGTTTCTTTAACGCAGCGTCCAAGACTTTCAGTCCCATGGCAGGGCTGAAAATCTATTTTTTCATTTTTTAAGGCGGCTTCAAATAGCACAAGCTCCGTTTCTGTGCCAAGAGCCAAGCTATAACCCAGGAAAGAGAAGGGCCGGGTCATCCATTGGGGCAGTCCATCCAATGCTATTTGCCGCTTTAAAAGGCGCTTCTTCATTTCCTTCCATAAGCGGTATTTGGATATGCCATAATCCGTATGCCTTCTTATTCTCAAGGTATACAAAAACAGCGTGAGGCCGACAATCAGCATGGAATAACCGGACCAGATGGATAAGGAGACAGGAACAATGCAGCCAAATAAAAATAATATGGCTCCATAAATCAACCCTGTATTACGGTAGAAGAGCAATCCCGTATCCAGCGCATTTTTCTCAAAATAGGCCCGGGTAACCAACTGCTCCCATTTATGAAAGCTCTCCTTAATATCTTTCCCGCTGGACTTCTGCTCTGTCTTTTTCAGCAAATATGAGGGATTAAAGTGCCCTTCTTCATCAGTATATCTCATGACCACATCCAATAAATACAGATCCGACTGGGACAGGCTTTCGTCATTCAGCTGCCCGCTTCGGTCAAGGACTATAACAGGCCGGCCGCTTTCCTGCTCTATGACTCGGGGGATCAAATAACCCCGTGAAGCCAGGCAGAATAAATTTCCCAGAACAGCTCTGGCACCAATTTTACTGTTTGAAATAACCAGGCGCACCTCAGCGGGACTCAAGTGCTCTATCCCATTAAAATTTAGAGGAACGGGGGTCTTTTTTAATTGATGCAGTTTCTTATATATTCTCCAAATGGTATAAATGCCCAAAAGAGAAGCTAAAATAGACATACTCGCAGCAATTGCCCTTGCCCGCTGTGTCATTTTTTCTGCCCATGCCCTTCTCCCCGCCTCTTTTGCAGCATTTTCCCTGGCTCTTAACAGCTCTTCCTTATCACTTTCACTGTACTCGGCTTCTTCTCTGAGAATCTGCTCCAGATGATCTTTTCGCTCCTTATACTCCGCTTTATATACCAAATCCTGCGGAAAGATAATACCGGCTTCAATATATTCTCCCGGAACGGTGTCAGGAATATTAAAATGAACGACACGCCGGCTCTCAGTATTCTTTTTCCCGACCAGGACCCCGTGCAAATAAGGCCTGATTAAAGCGGGATCAGTATATGACGGAAGATAAACAGAAATGTTAATATTTGATATGCGGCTTCCCCAATTCTTAAAAACATGGGTTCTTCTATATTCGGCCACATCCTTATAACGCTTTATGGCATTCTTGACTTTATACTGGACTACAATGGATCCATAACGCTTGCTGAAAGTGCCATAGACCTTCAGCTTGATATTTCCGGTTTCCTGAATAACACTATAGGATCCGGAAAAAACATTGGCGGTCCATTCACCTTCTGCAAACCTTTCACATTCTATATAGCCATCCTTCTGGAGCATATAGACGTTTTTGATTTCAATTTCTTCATTCTCCTGATTATCGATTAAAAGCATGGTATTATTATAGCTGCCAAGGGAAGTGAAATTAACCTTGTCTGTAATATCCAGGCTGCCGTCAGAATTAATGCGGACATTAATATCATAGCTGGATATGGTATTGTTCATACTGGAATCCGCAAAAGCCAAAAACCCAGACAAAAGCATCAGGCCTATCAAAAGAAATAAGGAAATTATTTTTGCTGTTTTTCCCATTTTCCGCTTCCCCCTTTCCATCAACCTCAGCCTTTTATCCGCGGCGCAGAAATGCCATTACCATATTCTCCCAGTACGATTTCCTTGAGGTTGTTGATAAATGGGTAAGGATCTGCAAAAAGCAGAACCGGAGCCACTATAGCGGCACGATACCGGTAATAGGTATCCGCCACGCTCTCACTAATCAACGCATTTACAAGACTATACGAAATAATATAGGCCATCGTGCCCAGCAGATACGGCTTCCATTTCAGAAAAGAATCCAGAAATCCAAAAAGGGCCAAAATCATACAGCCATACCAGAATACCATTTCAATACGAACCAGGGTCACCAAAAAATAATTCCCTGCAATATCTGTAATATTGGCGACATTGTCGATATGGGGTTCCGTTAAAAAGCCATTGACCGACTTCGGTATATTTCTTTGCTGGATGATATCAATAATGGAGGTGATCTCCGCATCAATGTCCTCATCCCCGCCCTGGCTGCGGTCCATCGGCAGAGCGTGATAGTCCCTCATATTTAGGAGTACGGTATTAAAGGTCACCAATAGGCAGGCGGCAAAAATCACTGCCGCAAAAACCAGGGTGAACCTTCTTTTGGTCTTTAAATAATTAAAAAAGAGACCAACCAATATTCCTCCTCCAATGGTAAAGAGCATATAAATCCGGAGCATAGTACTCACCCAAAGAAGAAAGCAAATGGAGGCAATATATACCATCTGCCGGTATTTGGGCCATTCACGCTCCTGCATCACTTTCAGCACCAAATACCATATGAGAATGGCTATAAAGAATATCAGGGATTCCTTGCGCGTATCGGTGGTCCAAACCATCATGCTGGGCATGAATACATAGGCAAGACCGATAGTAAAGGACTTTTTGAAGCTGTATTTCAAATTCAGCGCTATTCCTGTCAGCAAATAACCTGAAAAAATGGCCAAAAAAGCGTTCAAAAACGAGGCAACATAGCGGTTAACACCAAACAGCGCATATTGTATTCCAACCAGCACGGTGTACCAGGTATATTTATACTCAACACGCCAGAGTGGTGTTCCCGTCTTTAACTGCTGCGCAATCTCCTTGGCAATCTGGTGATAAATAAGTCCGTCGGTTCCCGAGGCTTCGGTACCGCTCGAATACATGACGAAAATAACAGCATACCGGCAGATCAGAGCCAGTTCAATCATCAAAATAAGCCAAATTCTTTTGGGCTGTTTTTTTATAACCAGTGTACCCAAATAAGCCGTTAAAGCCATAAAAAACAGCATCCACAGAGTATTTTCCAGCATTGTATTTTCAGAACCTTCAGTAAAAGTCCGCAAAATTTCAGACTTTTATTTATCCTTTCTGATAACCGATGTTTGTTAATGATGAAATAGTCTTAAACTTGTAAAGCACATTGCCATACCATAGGTATTGCAGGCTTTTATGACATCTTCATCCCGGACCGAACCGCCCGGCTGAGCGACATATTTGACACTGCTTTTTGCAGCCCTGTCAATATTGTCCTTAAACGGAATAAATGCATCCGAGGAGTACGCTACACCGTCAAAGGATTGGATCCATTCTTCCTTCTCCCGCCGAGTAAGTTTTGCGGGAACTTCCTCAAATAAAGTTTCCCATTCCTGCAGTTCCACTTCGGTAATATCATCTCTGAGATATAAATCAATGGCGTTGTCAATATCGGGATTTTTAAGCCCTGCCTTAAAGCGGAGCGACAAAACCTTCGGATGCTGACGGAGCATCCAAATATCCGCCTTATCTCCGGCCAGCCTTGTGCAGTGAATTCTTGACTGCTGACCTGCACCAACCCCGATCACCTGTCCATCATAGGCAAAACAGATGGAATTGGACTGGGTGTATTTTAAGGTTATTGTTGCGATCAAGAGATCACGGATGGCCTCCGGCGTAAAATCTTTGCATTCTGTTACAATCTGCTTGAATGTTTCCTTGCTTATAACGGCATTATTTCTTAATTGCTCAAGAGTTATACCATAGATATCTTTACTTTCAAGCTCTTCGGGGAAATAGCCTGGGTCCATTTTGAGTATGACATAATTCCCTCTTTTTTTCTTTTTGAGTATCTCCATGGCTTCCTCTTCATAACCAGGTGCTATAATTCCGTCAGAAACCTCTTTGGAAAGAAGCTTTGCCGTGGACACATCCACCTTATCGCTGATGGCCACAAAGTCTCCGAAAGAAGACATGCGGTCGGCTCCGCGTGCCCGGGCATAGGCGCTGGCAACCGGTGAGAGCACTAAATTCTCCACGTGGTATGCTTTTTTCAGCGTGTCGCTCAACGGATTGGCAACAGCCGCACCTGCCGGACTCACATGCTTAAATGAAGTTGCTGCCGGAAGGCCTGTTGCAGCTTTCAGCTCCTTCACCAGCTGCCAGGCATTGAGGGCGTCCGCAAAGTTAATATAGCTGGGCGCACCGTTTAAAATGGTGACAGGAAGCTCACCTTTTTTCATATAGAGTCTTGCTGGTTTCTGATGAGGATTGCATCCGTACTTGATCGATACCTCTTGCATTTTATTCATCCTTCCGAAAATTACTTTATATGTCGATTCTTAATTTTTATCTCCACTTCTCCTGTTTTTATATCAATGGTCTTGACCAGAAGAGAAATTCTGTTTTCAGGGTTTAAGAGTTCCCAATAGGCGGCCAGAGCCTCCCCTGCACTTTCAGGAATGGGCATTACATAAGGCTCGCCCTTAAAAGACGGCAAGGGCTCACCATCCTTCTCATAGGTGTGAATGCAATGGCCTATACCCGGTACCGGCTTTTCTACATGGAAGAAGTTTCGTACACAGCTTCCATTATAGCCTTCAAGGCTTTTCAGTATGGCAAGGGAATAAGCGTTTTTGCCGCCAAGCTCTATAAGTCCGGTAATTCTAGGCGTGAAATTAGGGGCGTCCGGCTCAAATTCACGGGTCATGAGTCCGGCCTCAAATCCTGCTCCAGATTTTAACGCATCGTATACAGTATCTGTCTGGTCTCCGTTTGAAATAATATGATAGCGATTAAAAACCTTTAATGGATAATAGATGATCAACGATGGATCTTTCAGTTTGCTCTCGTCATAGGCCTTTGTCCGGACGAAGCCATTCTCCTCAACAAATATCC
>DOHN01000079.1:995-1289 GCA_003535195.1 Ruminiclostridium sp. | reverse complement strand
CTGTTTTCACTGCGGCCCATAATCCAATATATCTGTATAAATTTTTCACCGCTCGGAATAACGCCCAGCACAATACCGCGGCCGGGGTAGCTATTTTTCTTTAGATTTTCTGCATTCTTTTTAGCAATATCTATCAGCATTTTTGTACCCTTTCCGATCATTGGTTTTTAAACAAATCTATTTTATATCAATCAAATAAGCACAACAAGGGTTAAACCAACTAATAATCATTCATTCACCTTCGGTAAAGTCATATAAATTGACTTCTTCGAAAAGTGCCGTGAGTGATATTAA
>DOHN01000079.1:349-796 GCA_003535195.1 Ruminiclostridium sp. | reverse complement strand
ACTTTAATTCACTCTAAGGCACCTTGTTGTAAAGCATTCCCGAGCTTACTTTTTTGGCGGTTTCAGCCCCTTTAACCATCTCCAGCAGCTTATACGCAAAGGCCAGGGAAGTTCCCGGTCCCCTTGATGTAATGAAATTCCGATGGACAACAACATCCTCCCGGGATATTACCGCACCAAGCAGGTCGCCTTCGCATCCCGGATAACAGATAGCTTTGATATCTTTATAAAATCCGAGCTTGCCGGGAATGGTTGGGCCTGCACAAATTGCAGCCAGAAGTCCCTTATATGACTGGTGCTCCTTCAAAAGCCCAATGAGAGGCTCTGAAGCGGCCAGATTCTGAACGCCCACACCGCCCCCAGGAAGCACAATCATATCTTCCCGATTCACTTTGATATCCGTAAGAAGAACATCGGCAACAACGGGTATATGGTGCGCACCCATGT
>DOHN01000079.1:0-215 GCA_003535195.1 Ruminiclostridium sp. | reverse complement strand
GGTGCGCACCCATGACGGTCCTGCCATTCTTTACAGCGACCATAACGGTATCAGCCTCACCGCGCCTTAAAACGTCAACCACCGAGAGGGCTTCAATTTCTTCAAAGCCATCTGCCAGCATTACATATATTTTCATCATGAACCTCCTTCTTAAGTTATTCGGTTTTAGAGTAATGATATGATAAATTATAGCATATAAAGCCCGTGATCTTCCA
>DOHN01000121.1:25073-25217 GCA_003535195.1 Ruminiclostridium sp. | reverse complement strand
GGTGCCGTTCACGGTTCACTTCAGGCAGGTGCTCTTACTACTACATACACAGCTTCTCAGGGGCTGCTTCTCATGATTCCAAACATGTACAAAATCGCTGGCGAGCTTCTCCCGGCCGTATTTCATGTTTCTGCACGTGCTTTG